>JAHCMM010000027.1 GCA_019192515.1 Cyclobacteriaceae bacterium SS2 | reverse complement strand
TGTGGGATATCGGTGATGGCAGTGTATGGCAAGGATTGGTAACAGTTTTCAATCATGCTCCACAAAAATTTAACGTGGTGAGTCATGAGCCTTCGATTGGACCGGGAGCCCGGGATTCAATTCTACCTATAGAAGTCCTTTTCACTGGTTTCATGATCAATCAGCTGTATTTCTGGACCATGCACCAATCGATCATTCAGCGGGCACTTGGGGCAGTCAGTCTGAAGGAGGCCCAGAAAGGATTGCTGTTCACTGGAGTGCTTAAAATATTGATTCCATTGGTGATTGTCCTGCCCGGGATCATCGGGTTCTACTATTTTGGAGACTCCCTGTTTAGCAACCAGGACAGTGTATACCCCATGCTGGTGAAAAAAGTACTTCCGCTCTGGATGACCGGCTTCTTTGTAGCGGTGATCATGGGGGCCATACTGAGTACCTTCAATAGTGCCCTCAACAGTGCAGCAACGATTTTCAGTCTGGATATTTTCAGGAACTACATCAAACCGGATGCTTCGGAGGGTACATTGGTAAACCTGGGTAAATGGGTATCAATGGGTCTAGCCATTCTATCCATCGTGATAGCGCCTTTGGTAGCCAATGCTCCGGAGGGTCTTTACCAATTGTTACAACAGCTCAACGGGATATTCTTTGTCCCTATGGCCTCAGTGATCATGGCCGGTTTTTTCTTTCCAAGGGTGTCTTCAGCAGGGGCCAAAGCTGGTCTTATCTTCGGGTTATTCTTCTATGTGGCGACCTATTTTGTTTGGGAAATCAATCTCCACTTCGTTCATATCATGGGATTGGAATTCGTGTTGAATATCATTGTGATGCATTTGGTTTCTCTTAAATTTCCTGTGGGAAGTAGCTTTAAAATTGAGGATTCGGGAAAATTGGACATACATCCATGGAAATATGCCAATGTTGTGGGTATCATTCTCATTGGTATTACGTTATTAATTTATCTAACTTTGGGATCAATAGGTTAAATATTATGGAAGTAGCAGAGAAAAAAGAATTCAGGAATTACGATCAGTCAGATGTGACTGCTGCTGTGCGTGAGCACTATCGTAAAATGCGAATGAATCAGACGTATGACTATGTTCAGCGGATGAAAGCCAAGTATCTCACATTTGACAAACCCATGTCCTTGTGGGATGCCATGGGAAAACTGAATGCCCTGATCGATGTGAGTGATCCGGATCTTAACCTGCCAAACGTTCAGCACCTCATCCAGTCTGCGGAGGCACTACGCGAAGATAAAAGGCCCGACTGGATGCAGCTTGTTGGCCTGATCCATGACCTGGGAAAAGTAATGTACTTATGGGGTAGCGATGAAGATGGTACCAGCCAGGATGAGCAGTGGGGATTGGTAGGAGATATCTTTGTGGTAGGAGCCAAGCTTCCTGATACCTGCGTATATCCGGAGTTCAACAAGCTTAATGCAGATATGAATGATCCACGGTACAATACCGAGAATGGCGTTTACGAGCCAGGTTGTGGTATTGATAACCTACAGCTTGCCTGGGGTCATGATGAATATTTCTTCCAGGTGCTGAAAAACCATCCTACCAATACCATTCCTGAAGCTGGAATGACCATGGTCCGATACCATTCGTTCTATCCATGGCACAATGAGGGTAGCTATTCCCAGTTCGAAGCGGAAAAGGATCAGCAATACAAGGAGTGGGTACTGGACTTCAATAAGTATGACCTTTACACCAAGTCACCCAAGATTTACGACCTGGATGAAGTAAAAGATTATTACCTGCCGATTGCAGAGAAGTACCTGGGTAAGGGGCCTATCTACTGGTAAGCTATCGTTTATTAAAATACTAAACCTCGCAATAAACGAGGATTTGAAAGAAGGGGCGTTTTGTAATGCCCCTTTCTTATTTTGTTACATTTCTTCGGGCATCAGGATACCTACGATGTAGTCACCCCTGAGATATTTTTTGCCGACTCTCTGGATGTTTTTTGCTGTTAGGTCTTCAATGCGTTCTTGCAGTTCTGCCACAGTGTATGAAGCACCTTGAGTATAAGCATCGCCAAACATTTTGCCTACCCAAAAAGTGTTGGTTCTAAGTCGCTCCTTCAGTGTCTTTCTTTTTTCTTCCTTAATTTTATTCAGGTCTTTTTCCGTAGGTCCTTCTTTCAGGATTTTATTCAATTCTGCCAACGCTGTTTCTTTGAGGTCCATGGCATTTTCAGGTCCACAGGGGAATCCGATTGTAAAGAAATACCGGGGATAAGGTGTCACCCTCAGGGTACCCGATGCTCCAACACCATAAACACCTCCTTTTTCCTCTCGCAATATCTCTATCAGTTTAATGGATAGGATATCGGCCAAACAGCTTAACCGAAACTGGTCCTCCCTGTTAAATTTGGCTTCACCCTCAAAATTGATGGTGACGTAGCTTTTGGGATCCACGCCTTTCTTGTAGATCTTTTCATGGGTTCCATCGGGCATTCTCACGCCCCTATCAATCGGTTTATCTCGCCTTCCATTATCAGGGATTGAGGCCAGATATGTACTGACATTTTCCAGGAACTTGTCTTCCTCAATGTTGCCCACAAAGAATAACTGAAAATCGCCCGGGTTGGAAAATGCTTCCTGGTATTTTTTAATAATCAGATCGTAATCCGTTGCTGCCCAATCTTCCTCAGTTGGAATTTGAAATCTACGAATGTCATTTTGAGTGGTAAATTTCTCATGCTCAATTCTGAAATAAGTTTGAGGATTGGAAAGCAGATTGGCATACATACTTTTTGTTCTTGATACGTAGGAATCAAACGCTTCCTGATCTTTACGAGGAGCGGTAAAGTATAAATGCATCAGCTGAAACATGCTTTCAATGTCTTTTGGAGTAGTATTTCCATAAAAACTTTCCTCATTTTCACTAATTCTGGGGCTGATCCCAACGATTTTGCCTGCCAGTACTTTTTTCAGGTCAACCTCAGAAAATTCACCGACTCCTGAACTGTACATTACATTTTCTGCGAGGTGTGTTTTAAGATATTCTTCGTCTGTGTAAGCAGCTGTTCCACCATAGCTAAAGCCTCTCATGATGATTTCATCGTTCTTGAAATCTGTCACTTTGTAGCTTACTCTCATGCCATTGCTAAGTGTAATCGTCTTGTAGTCCTGTGCTTCATTGACTTCCGTTTTTACGATTTTACCCGGAGTTGGCTTAGTCTCGATGAGGTTGCTGGCCAGTTCGGCTTCAGCGTATGCCTCCGGTACTGCCTTGTCCATTTCATCAAGGACCTTACGAATGCTTGCTTCAGCTACTTTCTCTAACCCTTCTTTTTCCGGTCCAAGGAAAATGACTACCCGATTTTCATTGGAGATGAAATTTTCAATTAAGGCATTAACGTCTTCAATCTTGATGGTAGGGACCAGCTCATTGTATTTTTCGTATTCCCATTCAATACCTGGGGCTGGTTCATCTTTCAGGAAGTTCCGGATGAGTTCACTGGCAAAATTTCTGGATTGCGACTTATCCCTTTCGTTGTAGGCTCTTTCTATGGAGGCCAGCATGCTCAGCTTCACCCGCTCTAGTTCACTTTCGATAAAACCATGATGCCGGATCCGTTGGGCCTCTGTCAATAATACTTCGAGCCCTTTCAGTTGACCAGTTTCAGGTGTGACTGCATACATCTGGAAGGCATTTTTCATCCTGGTACCAAATGATCCATAATATCCTCCGGCATAGGAAAATGGGGGGTCGGCTGAATTTCTAATTTCATCCAATCGGGCGTTGAGCATGGAAGAAAACATGCTTATTGTAAGCATCTTTTTATAACCTTCCACTGTTGTTACAACCTCGACCGGTTTCGGGTCTTTGAATACAACCTGTACCTGGGTATAAGGATTTTCTTTGTCAGATTCTATGGAGAGAAAAGTCTCCTTATGATTTGGAACCTGATATGTTTCTCTTTCCCTGGGATTTGATGGGTTCTTAATACCCGAAAAATGATCCTTTACTTTTTGCTCCATCTGATCCACATCAATATCGCCTACCACGATCACGGCCATCAGTTCAGGTCTGTACCAATCCCGGTAGAAACTTCTGATGGTTTCGTAGTCGAAACTCTCCAGGACTTCTTTGGTACCAATAGGAAGCCTGTTGGCATACCTGGATCCATAAAGTAGTTTTGGAAGGTAATTGTTGAGCATCCTTTTTTGTGCCCCCTGTCCGAGTCTGTATTCCTCTAAAACGACACCACGTTCTTTATCTATTTCTTCATCAGTGAATAACACATTGTGTGCCCAATCCTCCAGGACTTGAAACCCTTTGTCAACTACTTCCTGATCTTCCGTGGGTAAGGTGAGCATGTACACAGTCTCATCGAAACTGGTATAGGCATTGAGGTGAGCTCCGAATTTTACTCCGACAGATTGGAGGTAATCTACGAGTTCGTTCTTTTCGAAGTTTTTGGTACCATTGAAGCCCATGTGCTCTGTGAAATGGGCAAGACCCAATTGATTGTCATCTTCCTGCACAGACCCAGCGTTTACTGCTAGTCTGAGCTCTACTTTGTCCTTTGGTTCGGTATTTTTCAGGATATAATAGGTGAGACCATTGTCAAATTTCCCAAATCTTATTTTGGGATTTAAAGGAATGGTTTCAGTGTTCGTTTTTGCGTTCTGAGCCAGCGCTTCACTTATGAAGAGAGCCTGAACTAAAACCAGTAAAATTGTGAAAACAGTTAATCGGGGTAGAAGATGTTTAAGCCATTTCATAGACAAAGGGTTTTATGGGAATATTGAGATGTAGCGGAATTAAGTTAACAATAATACGATCTAATAGAAAGAATATTGCTGTTAAATGACCGACCCTTTGTATAAATGGTCTTAAATGGTGTTAAAATGTGGGTTGAGTTGTGGGGGGTAGTAAATTTTGTTTATAAGTACAAGAAGCTTTTCCACCCCTGTTGCGAGGAATAAAAAAGCCCCTAAATTTTAGAGGCTTGAATTGATTTGATCTGTGTTTTATTTCTTTTTGATCATCTTAATAGGAATCTTTCCCTCCTGAGTATCTGCAGTTCCGCTAACTATTCCATCTTTCATCTCCAGGTTCACTGTTACCCGGGTACCTTCCACATAGGTATAAAAAGTCAGTTTATCATTATCGGTCTTCACGTCGTAAGCTGAATATTTTTGGTAGCCACCGATGACGAGCTCCAGCTCCTTTCCATTAATGGTCATGGTACCTTTCTGATAGCCTTCGGGTGCATGCTCGGCTACATATTCCCAGGTCCCGTCAAATTTGCCTTTTGCTAATTCATCAGCCTGGGCAAACCCACAGATTACAAGTATGAGTAAAGCAACTCTTAAGATGTTCATTGTCATAGTTATTGGTAGTTAATGGTTTTAAAATATTTAGTCTAACGATGGAATATTGTTTAACGTATACCAGGCTTCGCCTGACCAGAGATCTAAGCCGTCATCAGATTTCATCGTCTCGGGTAGCAAGAAATAAACAACATGTCCCGGCTTGAGACCTGGTATTTTTAGATATAGTTTCTTCCGGTCTTCAGAAATGGTAAGCTCCGAAATATTGAGATCAACCAGATCCACTTTTGGTCCTCCGTAGGCTGCAGTTGGTACATATCGCCATTGCTGGATCTTAATTTCATCAACGGAAGGAGCTTTCTCCATCGGCTGGGTCATTTCTATTTCAAAGCCATCTGGCTTTGCCCGGATGGCAAGCATCTCAAAAGTGGGTTTTCCATTGTACTCCATGCGTTCAAGGCTGTATTGCCTGCCCATCCAGCTCCAGCCACCTACCATTCCAACACCTCCTGCATAAANGTGTCCGTTGGGTCCCCATCTCATACGGTTGATACCCGCCGTGAGGCCCTGTGTAAACCTGAACACAGCCCCCTGGTACTGCCCATTGACCTTTTCGAGGAAATCACGCTTGATCCCTCCGTGGGTCACCTCCCCATGCAGTAGTTGCCCTTTAT
>JAHCMM010000260.1 GCA_019192515.1 Cyclobacteriaceae bacterium SS2 | reverse complement strand
GACTTGTTGTGCCTGGAAGGAGTATTTGACAAATTGCAGTTTGAGAAGTCGAAACGAGGCAACAATAGAGGATTATTCGGATAAGATTCAATTTGTACTTTGTTATTTTTTTCAAAATTAAGCCTTAAGGATTTACTTCCAATATCAATGTTATGTTTGTGAAACACTTTGCCATATTTACGTGGATCATTAAAATTTGAATTGCCCTTTGATGACAAATAACTCTACATTCTGTACAATAATCACCTCAGATTATATGCCGTACGCAAAGACACTTTACCAATCAATACAGCGATTTAACAACAACGCAAGACTTCAGGTATTAGTTGTAGATGCTGTTGAGGGGATGCTGGATGAATCAGAATACCTTTCATATTATTCCCTCGATCAGCTGATAGATACTCAGTTCTTCAGTGAGATAAAACAGAAATACTTTAGAAAACATAGGATAGATCGTTTCCGATGGAGCATTAAACCTGTATTTGTAAACTATTTATTTCAACTAGATTTTGATAAAGTGATCATAGTAGATTCAGATGTTCATTTTTTTAATGATTTCGAATTTTTATTTGATGACTTGAATGAATATAACATAATTCTATCACCTCATTGGAGGACTTTAGATCCTAGCTTCGATGAAGGGGACTTTTCAAGGAATTATACGAACGGTCTTTATAATGGTGGATTCGTTGGATTTAATAAAAAATCTCAAAATGCTGTATTGTGGTGGGCAAAAGTGTGCAGTTATAAATGTGAAATCAATCCCAAGAAAGGATTTTATGATGATCAGGGATATTTAACATTACTTCCTCTAATAGAAGAAAAAGTGAAAATTATTCATCATCGCGGATGCAATGTAGCTAGTTGGAATAACATTGAAAATAAACGAAATGAAATTGATGATGAAGTTTTTATAAACGGGAAGTACCCGATAATATTCATTCATTTTTCAAATAAAATATTTGAAAGGGCCGCCAAGGGAATAGATACCACCTTAAAAAAATACATAATTGATTACAGTAAAAGTTTGGCGAGTAATGGAGCAATGTTGAATAAATATCAAAAGCAGCTAATAAAGGATTACGATAAGGACAATTAATGTAAGGATTAAAACACCAGTTTTTAATATTAGGTGAAATAAAAAATTGTCTGGTAGGATAATTGCATTAAGGTGATTCATCCACTTAGAATATGCATATGATTTTTGCATTTCTTTGGTTTCCGTTTGTCTTTCATACTTCAATTTCAACATTGATAGTAATTTATTCAAACCTGGAAAGTTTCTGCCAGGAGCATGAAATACAGCAGGAAATGTCATTTTAATATTGTTTCTTAATAGATTATCAATATTGGAATAATCTCTTTCTTCAAGTCCCGCTCGCCCACCTGTGCATGTAAATATTGAATGATCATGATCAAGAGCGATTTTATTTCGATTATTTGAAAGGTATTTATTTAGCATGGTTTGATCCTCCACGCCATTACCTATTTGTTGGAGGATGTTTTTTACATATCCTGCTTTTCCAATCCAACATCCGGCATTCAAGAACTTGTAGGGGCCTGGGGCATTTCTCAACTTGGAATAAAATTTTAGTTTTTGTCTAAGTGGAAAATCACAATTGAAATTTTGTTCTGTCGACATGACAAATGGATGATCAAATTTTTCATACTCAGCTTTGATGTAATCTAGGCCTCTCAGGAAAATACAGTCATAACCATCGATATAAAGTATAGCTTCATCCGGATTTTGTGTTCCCAGAAAGTCCAGCAAAATCAAGGTCTTATCATTATGACTTTCATATCTTTTTTTGTCACCAATGATCTCAATAGTGATGTTGAAGGAGGCAGCAGATTGAAGTAATCTTTTAATTTTACCTTCGCCGCTTGTTGAAATGGTGATAACTTTCATCAGTCTTCAAAACTATGGTCAAATCCTAAATCAGGAGTGCCCCTTTATTAATAATATGAAGAAAAAGTACTTTTTAACATTTGCAACGAATTTTAAAAGTGAAAATCCCTATCTAAAGGAATGGCTTGATTACCATATTCTGGTAGGTGTTGACCATTTCTATCTATATGATCAGGATGGGGGTAATGAAGCAAAAGAGATCCTTCGACCATATGAGGAGAAAGGTTTCGTGACAAGACATCCATGGACCCAGTATGACGGAACAAAATACGACAGACCGACGAAATTCTATCAAAGGAATAAGAATCATTTGGCTTTTACGCATTGTGCCGCCACATATAGAAAAGATTTTCAATGGGTTATGAAAATTGATGTAGACGAGTTTTTATATCCACTCAATGATCAGACATCATTGTTGAATTGGATAAATTCTGTTGATGTCAAAAAAATAAAAGGATGTAAAATACCCAGGATTAACTTCGGTAGTAATGGTTTGGAGCAGACACCAAAACAAGGGGTATTAAAATCATATACAAAGCGTGAAAGAAGCTACTCTGACCATAAGGATTTAGCAAATGGTGATTTTTTGAGTGATAATAGATTTGCTTATAGTGCGCATTGGTGGAATTATAAGGTTTTTAAAACCGGAAGGTTCTTATCTGATACTGAAGATATTGGATGGAGAATTAACCATTATTATATTAAGTCCAGAGAAGAATATCTTAGCCGGCAAAATGTTTCAAAAGGCAGACCAAAAACACTCGAAGGGTTTAACCTAAAAGATGCAAATTGCAATGAAGTCACTGATTTAGGGATGCTGAAGTTTTCTGAGCAACTGGATTCATGATTTGATTTTGCCTTCCTGTAAAAAATAGATCTTATCGGCTTTATTGAAATATTTTTCATCATGCGTAATGGCAATAACAGTTTTCCCTTTGGACTTTAGATGGCTGAGAATTGTGTTATAGAAGTAATCTTTGAATTCAATATCTTGGTTGGCAGCCCATTCATCAAACAAGCAAACTTGTTTGTCTTCAAGAATAAGGGTGAGATATGCCAGCCTTTTGAGTTGGCCACTTGAAAGTTTAACATTTGTGTACAAACCATTTTCAATGCTGACCTGACTTTTTAGTTCCAGGTCTTCAAGAATTTTCTTCCACCCAAAATCTTCCCAACGATTATAATTGATGTCTTCAAATGTGTGATTATCATTCCAAATAGCAGAGAATAGGTTTCTGTAAAGATCCAAATTATTTTCTGACAGTGTTTCATTATTGAATTCAATGCTTCCTGACGAAGGGGTATATAAACCGCTTAATACCTTAGCCAGGGTTGTTTTGCCACTACCATTTCCTCCTGTTATGAAGCAAATCGAACCCGGTTCAATTGTAAGATCAAGATCTTTTAGGGTGAAATCACTTTTATTAGGGTATTGGAAACCAACTGATTTTAGAACAATTTCGGAATTGAGTTTATTCAAAGTATTAGTCTTCAATTCCTTGATTGAATGATCTCCAAGCTCCAATCCGAGAAGAGATATTTGATTAATTGCTGCGTTAAATTTTTTCAAACCTTTCGCAAAGCTTGCAATGCTGGCGAGGGGGGCAGCTAAAAACAAGGTCATTGTAAATCCTTCTACAAAAGACTCATGGTTAGAATTTGAAGTGAAGTAAGTAAAGAACAAAACCATAAAAGCAATACTTGCCAGTGCGACAGATTCAACTATTTTATCTGTAATCGTAATAATAATTCTTTCCTTTATGGTAAATGATTTTTTCTTTTCGATGGTGTCTTCATATTCCTTTCGGATAAAGTAGTCCCGATGCTCTTTATTCAGTTTTAGTTCCCTAATTCCAAATATCAAGTGATTTGTTTTTTGTAAATAATTATCAAAGATGTCTCTGTTAATTTTGGCAATTTCTCTTAATGGTTTGTTGGTAAGAATGACTGAAAACCCTACCAGGACAATGAGACCAATTAGCATTAGAAATAATTCATGAGACAGATAGAAGATATAGCCTGAACAGACCAATACCACCGTTGAGGAGACAAAAAGATTAGGTATTTTCTCAGTTAAATTTGAAATAGTATTGACATCATGAAAAAAAACAGACATTAACTTCTCCTGATTCGCCTCTGTTCGGATAAATTTTGAATTCAGGATTTTAATAGCAAAATCTTTAGTTAGTGAAGCAATAATATTCTGAAGGATCTCTATTATTGCCTTACTCGCCAAAATGGACGACACAATAAAAACGAATAATGAAATTCCCAGGTTAATCAGAAATCGAGGTAAATCATTGATGCCTGAATGGATGGATTCATTAACAATTTTGATGGCATATCCACTACCGAACCCTGCAATTAAACTTAATAATCCTGATCCAATAAATTTCCAACCACCCAGTTTGATTAAATAGAGAATAGCCCTCATTAATAGTTTCTAATAGATATAAGCGTACAATCCTTAATTTCGATACTGATTCAAATAATGAACGAAAGATACCTCAAATACGAAATCACGACCAGAAAAGCAGGATTAAAACATCAGGCATATAATTTAAAAACCTTAATATTTGAATCTGATGCTCTGGGTAGAATTCCTGTAATATCAAAATGGCATCTGTTTGGATATCATAATTTCAAAAAAGGCATTGATACTGATTTTACAAAGTATTTTGATTTCACAAAAGTGCAAATCAATGATAAGCATGTAAAAGTATTATTAGAAAAAGACTTAAAACCTCCTAAAAGCTCACATGAATATCTACCTGGTGAATTTATTAGTCCAGAAGCAGAGATGGCAATCAGGAAGTTTCCTGTGAATGAGGGAGGTAGCTGGAAATATGTCAAAGTATTGCAAGATAGGTATCAGGAAATAAATCTTTCTATAAAAATTCCATATTCAAAAAGCGTTCTTGATTTGGCAGACAAATTATTTCATGAAATAGGAGATCCGATGACTGTTGTACATGTGCGCAGAAGGGATGTAATGAAAAAGAACTGGCGACTTCTCTGGGACACTAAACCAAAAAATATTCTGAGAAAACTAATAGAGGTGGATAGTACCAGGAATGTATATATAATGTCTAATGAACCCAGGAGTAGTTTCTTTGATAGCCTGAAAGCACATTATAATCTAACTACAATAGCAGATTATGACTGGTTAAAGCAGATTCAGAAAGAAGATAATTTTCTGGCATTTTGCATTGAATTACAACTTTTAAAAATGGCTACAAAGAAGATAACCACCTTCTCCAATAATACAGATGAAGATTGGGATGGATATCTGAGCAAAGCTAAATTTTAATGTGACTCACCTCTCAAACCCCGACTTCTCCGTATACATCCTTTCCAGGAATCCTTTTACCAATTCCACAACCTCAAGGTTTGGATTGTCTCGCTGATCATCGTTGAGGCAATAGAATTTGGGGCGTTTGAGCTCCAGTTTTTTGAGCGATTTGCTTTGTCGTTGAAAATTGTTTGTGATCTTATGGAATGAATGGATTTTAAGTAGGTCCCAAACTTTTATGGGACGACAATGAGCTCGCTGATGTTCCAGGCAGTACCATCGATAGAGCTTATACATCATCACATCTGAGTCCTCCCGAAATTTATGCTGCCTGATCTTATCGATCTCAGATCTTTTTGCGTTTTGCATCTCCTCCCACCAGTCTTTTACAACTAAAAGCGGAGAATGCTCGATCAGGCCTAATCCAAAAATATCATTTTTTTTATTGTATATGCGCCAACCAAGGTTTTCTCCAAATAGAGTACCGTGGATTAGTACCTTACCCTCAGGAGAAAAAAAATCATCAGGAGATACCGTATTTCCCAATAGAAAATCGTCATTCAGATAAATAAACTGATCACTTAGTCCAGGGATCCTAGACAGATAGCTTTCAATCACATTATAATTGAATGTAGGGATATCTTCCGGCTCGAAGATTTCATCATGGTGGACGATGGTGATTTTTGGATGATCCGCTAGTAACCATTCAGGCATCTGGGGTCTCATGGTCACCAGGTAAATATGGTTCACCCAGGGAGCATATTTCTCAACTGATCTGAGGCTATACTTGAGCAGCTGGTAGATATCCCTGATTCTTTCTGGGTTCAGGTCTTTTGGTGTTGCGGCGTACTGATTGTAGGTCTTGAGATAATCAGGATCATCCCCATTGACCCAGGTGTAAACAACATCTATTTTTTTGTTACTAATGCTCATTCAGACTCATTTCATTCCGAATGTATTTCTTTGCACGGATGAGAAGAATTTTTCAGTACATTCAGCGATGGGCAAATATATATTTAGCTGCTTTACCAGGGAGATACCAGTCCCGGAAAATTGAGATTCTGCAGCATCTCTTTCGGGAGGTCAATGGACTATTGAGAAAATCCGGTGAAGAGTATTGGCTGGATTTTGGAACGTTATTGGGCAATTACCGTGAAAATGGAATCATTCCTCATGACATTGACGTCGACTTTGGGATGCATGAAAGGTCCTATGAAAAAGTCCTTAATTTAAAATCAGTCTTACCAGCCTCCATCAAATTTTATGATACCTCCCAAAATCACAGAGGTCCAAAAATTTACTTTAGCTACAAAGGGTTTGATGTTGATATTTATTTCTATGAAGATCTGGGGGAAAATCTTCGTTCGTACGAAAATAGCCGATATCCAAATGAAACAACCCCTATACCCAAAAGTCTAATTTTCCCATTACAAAAAAGTACTCACCTGAATGAACCGACCTTCGTTCCTTCACAAACCAAAGCCTACCTGGAACATGTCTATGGGTATATTGGAAAGGATGCTGTGCGTGATCCTGAGACAGGTTATTGGAAAAAGTCAGATTAGCTTAGGTAAAATCTTTGTTTTAGCCCTTTCCAAATGCTCTTCATCATCAATTTCGCACCAGACAAGGTCATCAATTATGCTCAATTTGACAGGATGATCGAAAGAAAGGTTTGCAATAGCCTTTTCGTAGTCTTTTGATTTTGCATCAGCAGCAATCTCATGATGATCCAATAATTTTTGATACAATTGCTTGGAAACTTTCCAGATGCCGACAAGCTCAGCATCTGCACTATTGAGATCGTCAGGATTTTTCGAAAGGTTTGCTAAATATCCATCTAAAACCTCCACATAAACCTCATCATTGGATTGGGTGAAGCCGCTACACAGCATCACATCTTGATCTTTCATTGCCAGGATGGTTTCAATGGCATTTGAATCATAAAGGAGATCTGACTCCAACAATAAAAAATCATCTTTGATCAGGTCCTTGCCACAACATAAAGTATGAAAACTGCCTGTGGTGGCAAAATCCTTGTTTAAGTAAGTGAGAAATCCATGTTTTTGGGCGAAGGCTTCATACTGTTCACTCAAATATCCTGTACCAAATATGATATTTTCAATGCCATTTGATTGCAGTATTCTGACGGATCTTTCTACCAGCTTTTCCTTCCCTACCTGGAGAAGTCCTTTGGGGATTTCGTGGGTGTGTGGTCGCAACCTCATGCCTCTTCCTGCAGCAAGTATCACCGCTGTTTTCGTCATGTGCCGCAAATTAAGAGAAGCAATTGGATTTGAATGTCCGTATTCTTCAAATTATCAGCTGGGATCAGTTAATTTGCCGCTGAAAACTCCAAAAAATCAAAGGATGAAAAAAGTTTATGTAGGGATGGGGACGGATCTGATCCATCATGGTCATATCAACATTATAGAAAAGGCCCGTGAACTGGGTGAAGTTACGGTAGGTTTGCTGTCTGACGAGGCGGTCACCAAATACAGCAGAATGCCTTTTTTGTCCTTTGATGAGCGAAGGAGGATACTCGAAAACATCAAAGGTGTGACTGCAGTCATTCCTCAGGAGAAGCTGGATTACGAAGAAAACCTTCGCAAGTTAAAGCCTGATTACGTTGTGCATGGTGACGACTGGATGACGGGTCCACAGAAAACTGTACGAGACAGAGTAATCAAAATTCTGTCAGAGTGGGGAGGCGAGTTGATCGAGCCTGAGTACACCCAGGGAATTTCTTCTACCGGGTTGCGAAGTGCCATGAAGGAAATCGGTACAACACCTGATGTGAGAAGAAGGATGCTGAGGAGGTTAATAGAAGCCAAATCAATTGTGCGTGTTTTAGAGGCTCATAATGGGATCAGCGGACTGATCGTGGAGGAAACGAAGGTTGAAGTAGAAAATGAGCTGAGAGAGTTTGACGCCATGTGGGTAAGTAGTCTCACAGATTCTACAGCTAAGGGTAAGCCAGACACCGAATATGTAGACAGGACATCGAGATTTCAGACCATCAATGATATCCTGGACGTAACGACCAAACCTATTATCCTGGATGGAGATACCGGAGGAATGATCGAACATTTTGCCATGCAGGTAAGAAATCTGGAGCGATTAGGGGTTTCGGCGGTGGTCATTGAAGATAAATCAGGGCTCAAAAGAAATTCGCTGTTTGGTACAGAAGTTGAGCAGCAACTCGATTCAATAGAAAACTTCTGTGAAAAGATCTCCACTGGTAAGAAAAGCCAGGTCACACAGGACTTCATGATTTTTGCAAGGCTTGAGAGCCTGATTGCTGGAATGGGGCAGGAGGATGCTCTGAAACGGGCCAAAGCTTATATCGAAGCCGGAGCTGATGGCATTATGATACACAGCCGACATATGGACGGAGCGGAGATCAAGGAATTCATGAAGGCATACCAAAGCTTTGATTTCAAAGTTCCGGTGATCTCAGTACCTTCATCATACAATCAGTTTACCGAAGATGAATTGTCAGAGCTGGGTTTCAATATCGTGATTTACGCCAATCACCTCTTGAGAAGCGCATTCCCGGCGATGAAAAAAACTGCGGAGACGATACTGGAGAATAAGCGATCACTGGAAGCAGATAAGTACTGCATGTCCATCAAAGAGATTCTTTCCATCTTACCCAACTAACCATGCTCGATTGCAAAGCCTTTTACGATTACCTGAAGGGCCAGGGAGTACATTTGACTACAGGTGTTCCCGACTCATTGCTAAAAGATTTCTGTGCTTACGCTTATGATCATGGTCGGGATATCATTGCTGCAAATGAAGGAGCAGCCATCGGCCTGGCAGCTGGTCATTATTTGGCTACCGGCCAAATTCCTTTGGTTTATATGCAGAACTCGGGTCTTGGAAATGCCATCAATCCCATTACCTCCCTCATAGATCCCGAAGTGTATGCCATCCCGATGCTTATCATGATAGGGTGGAGGGGCGAACCTGGTGTGAAGGATGAGCCTCAGCATATCAAGCAAGGGCGTGTAAATGAAGCACTGCTAAAGGCTCTTGAACTCCCTTATGCAATTCTCTCTGAAGATTTTGATACCGCAAAAGGTCAGGTTGATGTAGCATTTCAGCACATGAATTCTACTAAAAGTCCATATGTCTTGCTGGTGAGAAAAGACACTTTTCAATCCTATAAAATCCAAAACACTTCAGAAAGCAGTTTTGAAATGAATAGGGAAGATGCGATCCGGGAAATTCTCCCTTTTCTGACAGAAGAAGATATCCTGGTATCTACAACAGGTAAATCTTCTCGTGAAGTCTTTGAATATCGGGCAGCAAAAGGTGAACCTCACGACCGGGACTTTTTGACGGTTGGGTGTATGGGGCACGCATCCCAGATAGCCCTGGGTATAGCCCTGGAGAAGCCAAACAGGAATGTTTATTGTCTGGACGGAGACGGAGCGGTTTTGATGCACATGGGTTCTCTGGCTATTATTGGTGATCAGGCTGGAACTAACTTCAAACATATCCTAATCAATAACGGCAGTCATGATTCTGTAGGCGGACAGGCCACCGTAGCTCAGGATCTGGATTTCGCAAAGATTGTAAGTGGCAGCGGGTATCGATCTTTTAATTCAGTTGAGACAAGGACTGATCTGAAAAAGGCAATGCAATCTTTTTGCACAGAACCGGGACCTTCATTTTTGGAGGTAAAAACCAAAGCAGGTGCCCGGGCAGATTTAGGACGACCTACCATCAAGCCGGTCGACAATAAAGTTGATTTCATGCAAAACCTGTCAAAATGAATTTTGAAGAGAATATTTCAAAGTCAGTAGATCGCAAGATTCTGTTAAACCCTGGGCCTGGAACAACATCAAGTCGGGTAAAAGAAGCTTTGATCGTATCGGATATCTGTCCCCGTGAGCAGGCATTTGGGGATGTGATGCATCAGATCTCAGAGGGGCTGTTGGAAATAGGAAATGGTCTGGGATCTCATGAAGTAGCTCTTTTTGTTGCAAGTGGAACGGGTGCCATGGAAGCCTGTCTTGTCTCTGCCATCGGAAAGAGTGATAAAGCCTTGATCCTCACAAATGGTGCTTATGGTATCAGGATGACCCAGATATGCGACAGGTTCGGTCTGCCTTATGAAAAGCTATTCTCCTTTGGTGATTATCCTGAACCCTCAGAGGTAGAGAACGTACTGTCAAGTGGCTCATACACGCATCTGGCAATGATTCATCATGAAACATCCACAGGAATGATGAACCCCATGGAGGAGATTTCCGGAATTTGCAAAAAGCATGGAATTAAATTGATCGTGGATGCTATGAGCTCATTCGGAGCATATCCCATTGATTTGAAGAAAACACCAATTGACTACCTCTTCTCATCATCCAATAAATGCGTCCAGGGGATGGCTGGCTTATCCTTTGTGATCTTTAGCAAAGATCGACTTGAGGAGCTAAAAGCAAACAGCGGAGGGTATTATTTTGATGTCTACAGCCAATGGAATAACCTGCAGGTAAAAAATCAATTGCGCTTCACTCCCCCTGTCCAGATCTGCTATGCTTTTCTCGAAGCCATCAGGGAGACACTGGAAGAGGGCCTGAATGTAAGATGGAATCGATACCAATCAAACTGGCAATTGTTTTATGATGGATTAAAGGACCTGGGCTTTTCTTTTTTCCTACCTGAAGAACATGAGTCAAAGATCTTACTTGCAATCAAGCTGGATAGCAAACCAGATCTGGATTTCAATGACTTTCACGATTTTTTGTTTGAGAGAGGTGTGACCATTTACCCGGGAGTGATTCCGGAATGTCAGACTTTCAGGGTAGCTGTGATTGGAGACTTATATCAGGAGGATATTAAATATGCAGTCTCCTTGATGAAAGACTATTTCAGTGCTGAGAAGTAGATTTTTTCGACTTCCTGTGCTATAAAACTCCATTCATATTTCTTAACAGCCTCAAGACCCCAGGCGATCATATCATCACGAGTTGACTTTTGTGTGATCATGGTATTGATTGCATCGGTAAAAGCTTGTTGGTCTTTGGGTTTTGGAAAAAATGCTGCCCATTGTTCAGGGATAATGTTTAGATATCCCTCATTTCCGAAACCTACCATTGGCACCCCTGATGCCATAGCCTCTAGCAGCACGATACCAAAACTTTCTCCGAAGATAGCTGGCGCCAGGTACAGGTCAGCCGTTTTGAGGAGGGCGATTTTGGTGGCTTCATTTACCTGACCCAGGACTATCACATCATCAAGTTGATGCTCTTTAATAAAGGAAGTTACCAGTTCTTTTTCTTGTCCCTCACCAGCTATAATGAGTCGAAGTTCGGGTGTCGATTTCTTCAAACTTTTGAATGCTTCAAGTGCATAAATTACGCCCTTTCTGGGCTCCAGCCTTCCCAGGAAAAGCAGATTAAACTTACCGTCATCAAATTCACCCAGCTTAGCTATTGGCAATTGATACTCAGCAATTTCAAGCCCGTTTGGAATGATTCGAATACGTGGGTGATCAGCTCCGCCAATATTGCTGGCCTGGGAATTTGAAACAGAAATCACCTCATCCATCATTCTGAATATCACAGAAGCAGCCATGGGCATAACCGTCTTGCCAAGCCATTTTTGCTTGGGAGTGTCATGGAAAGTCACGACATTTCGTGCGCTGGAATGCTTCCATACCTGGTAGGGGATCATCGGGTTCCAAAAGGTGTGATAATGTATAATATCAAATTGCTGGCTTTGGAGGAAAGCTTTCAGGTTTTTCCGATCTTCTCCGAGCGCAATGTTCAAGTCAATTTTCGTTCCACTGATTTTGAGACTTCTGTTCCTTCCAAACAAGCGAATTTTACTTTTGCCGGAATTCACCTGACCATTCGGGGCAATAATGGTCAATTCATGACCCATCTTTTCCAGCTCGTCACTCAACCCAAAGATGTGATTCTTTACCCCGCCAGGTCTCGAAAGATCGTATGGACAAACCTGAGCGATTTTCATGCATTATGAGGGTTAGGGTAAAAAAAAGCGTGGAATTCCATTACTTCGCGATAATCTTTGCAACTCAAAATAAAAGCATGCAGACCAAACTGTTAGTCGATTCGGATAATTTCATGGGTCAACTGGTGCAGGATATTCATCAGGCACACAGTTCGGTGATGGTACAGGCCATGACTTTTGAGGGGGATAAGGCGGGGAGCGACCTGGTTGCTGCAATGATTACAAGCAAAGCCAAAGAGCGGGTTCTGTTGGTGGATTCATATACCAAAGCAGTGATCAATGACCATTTCATAGTTGGGACCCAATACCTGAGGTCAAAGGCATTCAGAGATGAGGTGAGGAGTACCAGAAGGCTTTTAAAGGAAGCAACAGAAGCTGGGATCAAAGTGAAGTTCACCAACCCGCTGGGATTATTTATGTGGAAGTACCCTTTGAGGAATCACAAAAAGATGATCTGCATAGNTGGAAAGATCTCCTACCTGGGAGGGATCAATTTTAGCGATCATAATTTTGCTTGGCATGATGCAATGGTCAGGATAGAAGGTGATCAGATAGGTCGGATCTTAAAGGACGATTTTGGTAATACGCTTTTGGGGAAGAATCAATCTACCGAGTTTAACTTGGGTGAAAGCAGTATTTATTTCTTCAACGGAATCAAAAGCAAGGAGTTGTATTCCAAGCTGTTTTCGCATCTGTCCAATGCCAGGCAATCGATTGATATCCTGTCACCGTATATTTCTGACCCATTATTGAGTTATATCAGGGATCATGTGGGCAAGGATGTTGCAGTAAGGATCATTTCACCGGAAGAAAACAACAAATCGATATTCAAGAGATTTCTAAATCAGGAGTTAACTAAGGGGTATTTTCAGCTATACCATTACCAGAGTGGGATGTCACATCTAAAGGCAATTTTGATTGACCGGTCCACATTAATTATGGGAAGTAGTAACTTTGATTTTGTGAGTTACTATTTTGAACAGGAGGTCGCACTGGTATCAAGTCACCAACCATTGATTGATGAATTCATTGACAAGGTCCTGAATGTTGATTTTGCAGCAAGTAAAGAAATGGCGGCTGCTCCATTGGAGAAGTCTAACATTTCAGGATTATTGAAGAGGTTGAATTCAATTTGCCATTTTGCATCTTCTACATTCCTAAAACCAAAATAGATGTCCGGATTTGTTTGGGATACTAAGAAAGAACCACATCACGAGCGCAGAAAGCGCATCATGAAAGAGGTGCCTGAGGTTAAAAAGCTTTTTGGTATTGATCCACTGTTGAAATATAAGACATTACTACTGGTTGTCATTCAGCTATTGATCCCAATCTACCTCCCTGAAAATATTTGGGTCAGACTCTTAATTCTGTTTTTTGTGAGTGCTACGATCAGTCATATTTTGTTTCTTGCCATCCATGAGATTACCCATGACCTGGCTTTTAGGAGTAAAACCTTGAATAATATTCTGGCGATAGTGGCCAATATTCCTTTGGTCTTTCCATATGCTATGGCCTTTAGGATTTATCATGGAGAGCATCATTGGTACCAGGGAAAAGACGGGATAGATACCGATATTCCCACAGAGAAGGAAGCGTTGTTATTTAGTGGTTTTTTAGGAAAACTGATCTGGCTTGTCAACCAAATTCTGTTTTATGCAATCAGGCCCTTAGTAGTGCATCCGATTAAGGTTGATAAGTGGCAAGTCATCAATTTACTTGTGCAAATAGCATGTATGACGGCTTATTATTTTATTGCCGGATGGACCGGACTTGTTTTTCTGTTGTTATCCATTTTTATTGCCGGAGGTCTTCATCCTATTGCCGGTCATTTCATTGCTGAGCATTATATCTTTAAAGAAGGGCAGGAAACCTATTCATATTATGGCTTTCTGAATAAAATAACTTTCAATGTCGGGTACCATAATGAACACCACGATTTTCCTAACATCCCGGGGAGTCGCTTACCTGAGCTTAAGAAAATGGCTTCTGAGCACTATGATAATCTTTATGCTCATGACTCATGGGGGAAGGTCCTCTGGCATTTTGTGACCAGTCAGAAGATAAGTCTTTTTTCCAGGGTTAAGCGAAATCAGTAATTAATGGGTTTGAGGAGGGCTTTAGAAAAGCATTATCAGGAGATGCTGTCCACGATTAAAATGTTGGACATCGAAGAGCGCTTTGATCTATATTTCAGTCGGTTCTTCGGACTATTCTTTGCAAAAGCAGGGAAATTCCTTGGTCTTACACCCACTCAGGTCTCAGTTATCAGCCTGGTAATCGGTATAATAGGAGGTGGGCTACTGTATTATCAGGAGGTTTGGCAGATAACTTTGATTGGATCGCTTTTGATCACAATAGCAGGTGTGTTGGACAGCGCTGACGGTCAATTGGCAAGGATGACCGGGCAGACCTCGGAGACAGGCCGGATTATCGACGGACTGATTGACAACCTGGTATTCGCTTCGTGTTATGTAGGAGGTACCATCCATTTTATAGATAATTACAATTACTGGATACTGGGAGTGGCTGTACTTGCGGGTATATCTCATAGCCTGAAGTCGGCCCTTTACGAATTCTATAAAACCGAATATTTATATTTCGCCGGACCTTTCAAAAGTGCCAGGATTGCATACCCGGAAGAAATCAGAGATCAGATAGCATCAGAGAAATCGTATTTAAAACGTTTACTTCACTACACCTATCTGGATTATACAGCCAGACAATTCTCATTAAGCAGCAGGACCAGGGGGTTACGAGATCGTTTTGGGAAGCTAGCCTACGATAAAAAGACCCAGGAAAAATTTATGCACGCATACAAAGGACTAAATCATCCATTACTATTCTGGTGGGCCTTGATTTGTGGATCAAATACCCACCGATCATTCATAATGATATCTAGTGTGTTAGGACGATTTGATGTTTACCTGATTTTTTCAATTGTAACCATCATTCCAATGATGATGATCAATCAAAAGCAAAAAAAGATTGATACTCAGCTGGAAAAGGAGTTTTTATGATTTTATTTTTTCCATAATCATACTCACTGATTCACCTACCGTATTCATTTTGCCGATAGCGTCATCATCAATCATAATGTCATACTTTTCTTCCACATCCAATACGATATCAACAATGTGAGCAGAGTTGATGTGTAGGTCGTTTATCAGCTCTTTGGACTCATCAATATTATCAATCAGTTCCTTTTCAGGGACGTAAGGTGTAATGATTTCGATGAGTTCCTTAATTATTTTTTTCTTGTCCATATTATCCTTTCCATTTCTGTAAAACTACACAACAATTTAGATCGCCAAATCCAAAATTAGCTTTTATCAATGTGTTTACTTCCTGGTAAAGCGTTTTTGAAGGGACCTTTTCTCGAATCAAAAGATCTGATAGTTCAGGGTGTATGGTATCACAATTGATATTTGGATGAATGTAATTGTTTTGGAGTTGCAAGACACAAGCTACCAGCTCTATCGAACCTGCAGCAGCAATAGAATGGCCGATCATTGACTTGGGTGTGTTAATAAATGGGAATTTAGCTGCTTCAAGTCCTAAGCTTTCAACCCAGCATTTGACCTCATTCACATCATTGGGAGTGCTTGTCAGGTGTCCGGAAATAAGATCAATCTGCCCAGGTTCAATTTTAGAAGTAGCCAGTGTATTTTTGATACAACTGATAATGGCTTTAAAATTGGGTGCCGTTAAGCTTCCTCCATTCCGCTGGCCTCCTGAGTTGACATAACCTCCTTTAAATTCTGCCAAAATATTAGCCCCTCTCTTTTTTGCAGATTCAAGTGATTCAAGTACCAGAGCACCTGCTCCACTAGATGGCACAAAACCGCCCAGGGAGTTGCTAATGGGTCTTGACCCCTTTGTTGGTTCATCGTTTGAATCAGCACATAATACGCGCAGTGCATCAAAGCCCCCCCAGATATAAATGCCGTCCCCTTCTGTACTTCCACAGAGCATTCTCTCCGCCTTGCCAGAGGCAATGTGTTCATAACCTAACAAAACAGCCTCACTCCCAGTACTGCAGGCGGAAGAATTAGAAAGTACTCTATTTCCCAGGCCTAAAAGGCTGTTTAGAAAAGCGCCAGCTCCACTACTCATGGATTCGGGTATGGTAAATGACCCCAATTTTCTACTTAATCCATTTTCTACCGCTTGCACTTTTTGGCTTGTGGTGTAATCAAGCCCAAGTGCCCCGGATCCCATGATAATTCCGGATTCGTTATCAACTTCATCTTTATCAACTGGTAAACCCGCATATTTCCATGCTTCCAAACCAGCTAAAAGTCCGTTGATCACGGCGTGGTTTTTAATTTTTGAGACCAGCAAATCAGGCAAGTATGTCTGCTTATACTCATCGGAAATTTCAGGTATTCCTCCAATCTGACAGCGTAGCTGGGCATCAACCATATCCTGTTGCTTTTTTATCCCTGATGTCCCATTTTTTAATGCCTCATCAAAAGCTTTAACTCCCACACCATTTGATGCGACAACTCCCAAGCCCGTGATTACTACCCTGCGGTCAGCCATTATAATATTTTAATAATGAAAAATACCAGTGTGTTACTTATGCTTCCCATTTTCTGAGTACAAGACAACAATTGAGATCTCCAAATCCAAAATTTGCTTTGATAACAGTCTTCACCTCCTTTTTGATTGACTTTTGAGGGATTTTTTTATTGGGTATCAATTTCAGAATCTCTGGATGTATTGATTGAGTATTGAGACTGGGATGTATAAACTCGTTCTCCATTTGCAGAAGGCAAGCCACCAGTTCAATTGACCCAACTCCACCAATGCAGTGCCCGATCATTGATTTCACACTGTTCACAAGTGGGAAATCATCTCCACTTAATCCAAGTGCCTTGCTCCAGTTTTCTATTTCTATCGGATCACCTTTAGTGGAGGTTAAGTGGCCGCTGATCAAATCGATTTCGGAAGGACTTATTTTGGCTTGCTCTACAGCATGCTCAATGCACTCCACCACTGCTTCGCTATTCGGTGCTGTGAGGCTTCCACCATTTCTCTGTCCACCTGAATTAAGTTCTCCACCCAGAATCTCAGCATAGATTTTTACTCCCCGTTCCAGGGCGCTATCAAGTGTCTCAAGTACTAAGGCCCCCGATCCTCCCCCAGGCACAAAGCCCGAACTTGTATCGCTCATAGGCCTTGAACCAATCGCAGGGTTTTCGTTTGAATCTGCACACAATACCCTCATGGCATCAAAAGCGCCCCAGATGTATCTACCATCACCCTCGGTACTGCCACAGATCATCCTTTTGGCCTTGCCCGCTTTGAGGTGTTCATATCCCAGAAAGATGGACTCACTCCCTGTGGTACAAGCCGAAGAATTGGAGATCACCCTGTTGCCCAGACCTAATAAATTATTGAGATAGGCTGCTGCACCGCTATTCATCGCCTCGGAGATTGTCCTTGAACCCAGTTTTCTGGGCTCACCACGATCAACATAGTAGGAATAATACTCCTGTGAATTTCTTAAACTGTCAAACCCCAGGTCACCAGCACCAAAGACAATTCCGGATTCCGGATCTCTAGTGTCTGATCCCATTCCAAATCCAGCATCTAGCCAGGCTTCAATACCTGAAAGACAGCTATAAATTATGGCTTTGTTGGTGATTTTTTTACTGAAATATTCTGGCAACAGGGAGTCGATGTATTCGTCTGTAAGTGGAGGAACCCCTCCGATTTGGCATCTGAAATTCAAACGAGTCAGTTCTTCCCAATACTGAATCCCTGATTTCCCTTGCTGTAATGCGTTGTTAAATTCTTTAGCACCCAATGCATTGGGTGTTACCGCTCCAATCCCTGTTATAACAACTCTATTTTCTTTCAATTACATCTTCGTTTAGGATCAAACCATCCATCTCTCCCCTACAAACAACCTTCCCTGTGGTGATATTTTCACATTCCACGCTGCACTTTAACTTATTGAACCTAAAATATAACTTTTTTGTGTGGACTTTCAATTGATCTCCGGGTTTTACTATGTCAAGAAAGTCAACTTTGGAGGACGTGAATACAGGGTATCTCTTTATTGTATTCGTCTCTTCTGACTTTAGCAAATAGATGCCAAAGCAAACCAGCCCAATCTGTGCCATGACTTCAGTGACGATTACACCAGGCACAACCGGGTTGCCTGGAAAGTGCCCTTTGAAGAAATACTCATCTGGTTTGATCTGGTAGAGACCAGAAATTTCCTGGTCATTAACTGATATAATCTCATCAACAAACAAAAAGGGATGAGTATATGGGAGAAGATCGATGATTTCCTGATGTTCTTTCATCCGATCAAATGTTCACCACCGTCAACGTGAATGATGCTGCCTGTAATCCATTTTGCCTCTGGCAAGGTAAGAATGTAAATCGCATTGGCTACATCCCCGGGTTCTGTCATGCGACCGCTGGGGTTTCTGGAAGCGGCATGTTTCTTTAGCTGGTCATAGCCAGGGATCATTTTAAGCGATGGAGTGTCTGTGATACCTGCTTTGACGCATATGACCCGGATGCCTTTTTCAGCAAGCTCAACAGCAAGGTATTTACTCAGTGTTTCCATTGTAGACTTGGCCATTCCTACTGCGGCATAGCCAGGCCATATCTTCTCATTACCTGCTGAGCTAAGTGTGACAATGGTACTTCCTTCAGTGAGTAAATTGACATCCATGAGCTGATTTACCCAGTGTTGAAGACTGAGCGCCATAGCATCAATGGTCAGGTGCAGGTCTTGTGCAGACAATCTTTGATTGCCAACAAGTGGCTTGAGGTTTCCTCGGGAGATGCCGTGGACGAGTATGGCTATTTGATCCTTTCCAATGAGTTCTTTTATCTGACCCAAATACTCAGCGATTTTTTCTTGATTGGTAGCATCGAAATTCAGTGCTTCAACATGAACATTGGATTGTCGGATCTCTTCAAAATGCGCGTTGATTTGTTCAAGATCACTTCTGCGGTCTCTGTGAGCAATGATGAGGTTATACCCTTGTTGGCCTAACTTCTTCGCTGTTGCCAGCCCAATACCGCTTGAACCTCCGAGTATGATTGCCCATTTTTTCATTTTGCTACATCAAAGTATTTAATAAAGCACCTGCGCTGAATTTTGTAGGAATTCAGATGCTCCTCCATGCCTTTCCAGGAATTTAAGACTGAGTTGTTGGTTTCCATCATGGGTCCAGTGGTCAGGTATTTCACTCCATTATTCACAAATATGCTGAACAATTCATAGAAAATAATGGCAAAAGCTCCACGTCTTTGGTACTCAGGTTTGACTGCTATTAGAAAAAGATCCAGGTGGTTGTTGCTGTAAAAGGATCGTAAAACATGAATGAAACCAAACGGATACAAATAACCTTTTGCTTTTTGAAATGCCTTTGAGAGGGAAGGAAGGGTAATCGCAAATGCAACCACTTCATCGTTTTCATTTACGATAAGACTGATATATTCCAATCGTATAAAGCCAAAGTACATCTTGATGAAATACTCAATCTGCTCGTCGGAGAGTGGATAGTAGCCATACAGGTTACTGTAAGTCTCATTGAGCAGGTCAAAGACTGGTTTGCTGTACTTCAGGACATCTTTTGTCCGCTTAAATTTCTTTGATTTGATTTTGAACCGATCACCTACTTTTTGAGCTATATCGCGAATACTGTCCGGTACTTTTTCCGGCACAGTACCACGCATTTCAAACCAGTCACATGCCTTGCCAAATTCTAATCGTTCAAAATGAGTTTGATAGTAAGGGTAATTGTAAATGGTGGCCTGAGTAGCCATTTCATCAAACCCTGATATGAGTGTTCCCTCAAAATCCAGATCGGTAAAACCCAATGGACCATGAACTCCAATGGCACCGTTTTTTTTGGCAAACTCCTCAACTGTTTGTATGAGAAGGGAAGACACCTTGAAATCGTCTATGAAGTCGATCCAGCCAAAACGAACCAACTTCTTATCTTCAAACTCTTTGTTTAACAGGATTGCTGCTACTCGTCCGACACTCTTCTTGCCATCTTTTACCAGCCAGTATTTTGCCTTAGCCTGTTTAAAAGCGGGATTTTTTTTCGGAGATAAAGTACTGATCTCAAAATCGATGATTGGAGGGACATAACATGGATTGCCTTTGTATAGCTCAAAAGGGAATTTGATAAACTGTTTGAGATCCTTTGGGGCGATCTCATGGATTTCATATGCCATGAATTACAAAAGGTTTTGCTCGCGGTAATATTGCAAAGTATTGGCAAAGCCATCTTTAAGCGAGATTAAATTTAAATCTTTCAGCATATTATGTTCCTCTTTTAGGTCATGATTCCAATCCTGTCTGATCTCACGGTATTTTTCTCTGGTTAGGACGGGTTTTTTCTTCATGATGGAGGTCAACATTTCTAAAAAGAACAGGGCTCCTAAAATGATCGGTCCGGGCACCTTGAAATATTTTACGCTCCGCTGAAAACTGGCTTCAAGTGCGTTTCTAAAGTCTTGATGACTGTACACCTGACCATCATCGAGATGTACAATCTTGTTTTTCCAGGTCCCCGCGTAATGGAATACCAGCTTAGCTACATCAGCCCCGTAAATCATGGTGATTTTTTGATGGGTAGAGGCGATGTTGGGATAGAGCCCAAGCTTACCTGATTTAAACATAGCCAGGAAAGAGCTATCCCTGGGGCCGTAAATAGCTGTTGGTCTGAATATCAGGTAGGGGAGGCCGGAGTTTTTGACTATTTCCTCTGCTTTGAGCTTACTATGACCATATGCGGATACCGGACCACCTGCACCCACAGGACCCAAAGCTGCCATAGAAGATATATAAGTAAATTTTCCATTATCACTCAGGCATCCGGACTGCCTGATGGCTTCAATGACATTTGCTGTGATTCCCTTATTTACATCCAGGTTATCGGAAATTGAGTTACTCTTGGTAAGTCCCGCATTGTGGATTATCAAATCCAGCTTGCCATCTTTTTTGAACGAATTGAGGCAAGCTACCAGAGACTCCAAATCCCGATAATTCAGGATGGTAATCTCAGTTCTGAGGCCATTAAGATATTTCAGGTTAGCATTTGCTCTTACACCGGAATACACTGTATTCCCATCATCACTCGATGCAAACTCTACAAGATGACTCCCCAGGAAACCATTGGCACCAGTAACGAGTATTCTCAACGATTTATGACTTAATGAGCACTTCTGAAAGCAGCGGGACACCAATTTCCCTTGCTGTTTCATAAATGATATCTATGGCTTTATCAATTTGCTCAGTGGTGTGAGTAGCCATAAGAGAAAAGCGGATCAATGAGTCCTGCGGCGCAACAGCAGGCGCAACTACAGGGTTAACAAATAACCCTCTTTTAAATAGCTCCGTGGTGAAATCATATGTTTTGCGCTGATCCCGGATATATATCGGAATTATTGGAGTCTCAGCATCACCGGTATCAAAACCAAGTGACTTAAGTCGCGTCAATGCATGGTTTGTATTTTTCCACAGATTTTGGATCAGGCTATCATCGCTTTCGATTATATCCAGGGCTGCTAAAGTAGCAGCTACAGAAGCCGGTGTGATGCTAGCACTGAAAATCAATGAACGGCTGTGGTGTTTCAGATAGTTGATAGTTTCCTTGTTGGCCCCAACAAAACCTCCCAATGAAGCCAGGGATTTGCTGAAAGTACCTCCTATGATATCCACGTCATCTTCAAGACCGAAATGCGATGGAGTACCCGAGCCATTTTTGCCTAAAACACCAATAGCATGCGCACAGTCTGTCATCACTATCGCATTGTATTTCTTAGCCAGGAAAACAATATCAGGTAGCTTAGCAATGTCTCCCTCCATGCTGAATATTCCATCCACGATGATCAGTTTAAAGGGTACATTGGCCACCATCTTGAGCTTTTGTTCCAGGCTCACCATATTGTTGTGCCTGAAAATCACCGTTTGTGCTTTAGAAAGTCTCGCACCTTCGTAGATGGAAGCGTGATTCAACCGATCCATCAAAATGGTATCGTCTTTTCCTGTGATAGTCGGGATCACACCGATATTCACCTGGAAGCCAGTACTAAATACCAGGACAGATTCTTTTTTCAAGAAACGGGCCAGTCTTTCTTCTAACTCAACATGCAGGTCGCAGGTGCCATTCAGGAACCTGGATCCAGAACAACTGGTACCATATTTTTTAATTGCAGCTTCTGCTGCAGCTTTGATTTTGGGATGGGTGGTCAAGCCCAGATAGCTATTAGAACCGAACATCATGACTTCAGATCCATTAACTGTCACCGTAGTCCCTTGCTCTGATGAAATTTGCCTGAAAAAAGGATAAAAACCTAGCTCCTGGGCTTTTTGTGGTTCCTGAAAATGGCTAAATCTGTCTTTTAATATACCCATCAAATCAATTTAAGGAGTAGATAAAGTTTTATTCCGGGGTAATGATTGGTTAAGTTGAACTAGTGTTAACGATTTATAAAGTTAACTTTAATTCTTTACTCTTTCAACAAGAGAAGCTTCGCAAAGGTAGAATTATTCCCCATGTTAATTGCTGGTTTTGTGTTAAAGATCATGTGACAAATATTGAAAACGAGTTATAAAACATTTAATTATTTTAAATCTTATTATTAGGCTTCATGACCATCTCCATTTAACGACCCCATTAAATCTTTTTAGGTTGGATTATCAATCCAGGCTTTATTACCCGATGTTATTCAGGTATTAAGGTAATATTTGCACTTTGTCAGAAAATCAATAATTACCGATGACCAAAACAGGTTGTGTGATCCTTGCCGCAGGAAAGAATACAAGACTAGACACTGGAAAACCCAAAACATTATTGAAGATAAATGGCCAGACACTTTTGGAAAGGCACATTCTATTGTTTTCAAGGTATGAAATAAATCAGTTTTGTGTCGTTACAGGTCATCAAAAAGAGTCGGTAGAGGAGGAAGTGCAAAAAATCCAGTCTAAATATCCAGTTGCAATTGACACTGTATTTAATAGCCAGTTTGACCTGGAGAACGGGCTATCCGTGTACAAAGCCAAAGAATGGGTAATGCAGAATGATCTGAATTCATTTTTGTTGACCATGGCTGATCACGTATTCAATGGATCTTTGGTTTCAGCTTTTAGAGATTCAGAAAAGGATTTTTCAAAGAGCCACCTTTACCTGGCAGTGGACAAACCCGGAGCACACAACAAACACATCGATATTGATGATGTGACAAAGGTTCTAGGTGAAGAGGGGTTGATCAAGAAAATAGGAAAAGAACTTACCGATTATAACTATTATGATACGGGACTTTTTGACATGAGCACTAAGGTATTCGATGCTTTTGAAGCTTGCTTTGCTAAAAACCTATATTCAATCTCCAATATGGTTTATTCGCTGGCTGAAAAGAATAAAGCAGCGATTACTGAAGTCGTAGGAAGTAGCTGGAATGATGTGGATAATCTCGATGATTACCAGAATAGTCTTGACTTGGGTCTGGACTAGCTATTCATAAACTCCTGAAGCTGCGGATAGATCTCACCTTCATGCATCTTCACCTTTGGATGTTTAAATCCAAACGAAGAAATGATCGATACTTCGCCTTTCATGCCCTTATCTTTTGCGCCTTTTGCCAGACGGACCACATCAATCATGATTCCGGCACTATTCGGGCTGTCCTCTACCTTTAGTTTGAGATCAATTTCAATTTTCTGATCACCAAACTGTCTGCCATGGATATTGATGTAGCAAATTTTGGTATCGTTTAGGTGAGGAATGTAATCACTAGGCCCAATCCTTACTGGGGGTTTTTCAGCATCACCAAACAAGGAATCAACAGCAGTAGTTTTTGAAATCCTTTTGTTTGTGAGCCTGTCCTCATCAATCATGTTTTCGAAATCGGTATTTCCACCAACATTCAATTGATACATGTCGTCAATAGCAATACCCCTCTTTAGAAGACTCTCTGTCAGGATTCTGTGAGTATAGGTTGCTCCAAATTGTGCTTTGATATCATCTCCGATACAGACCAATCCGGCATCAGCATATTTTTTACTCCACTCTTCAGTAGAACAAACAAACACAGGGATAGCATTAATGAATCCAACACCAGCTTCCAGAGATTTCTGGGCATAGAACCTAACTGCTTCCTCACTTCCAACCGGTAGATAGCACACAGTAAAGTCTGCANCAGTGGATTTTAGATACGCTGCAACGTCTACACTCTTCTGGTTATCATCTATTTTAAATGAATCCGTCATGTGTTTGGCTACTCCATCATAGACCTCACCCTTTACTACAGGAACATTTTTTTTCGGGACGTCCGAAAACTTCACAGCGCAATTAGGGGCAGTAAAAATGGCCTCTGAAACGTCTTGACCAATTTTTCTTTGATCTATGTCAATAGCCCCAACGATCTCTACATCGCTGATTGCATAGCCAAATATCTTTTCAGCTATGAAACCGGTCTTATTCTTTTTGTCTTTGTAGTATTCTATGCCCTGGATGAGAGAGGAGGCACAATTTCCAACACCTATTATTGCTAATTTGATCATTGAATCTTATTTGAAGCCGTGAAAATAATGAAAATCAAATTGATAGTCAGCAAACTATTTTATTTCCTGGATCTTAACCTGGAAATCAAGGTTGGCCTCAGCATCACCTCGAAATGACCCCTGTACTGGAAATGTGTTGGCCGGATGATAACTCGAAACTACAGGGATATAGCTATTTGTAGCCAATAATCCGGCACTTGGATCCAAAGGAATCCAGCCCGCACCAGGTACCCAGGCTTCAATCCATGCATGCAATTCATGGCCTTCACCCAGCTCTGAATTGAAGGCATATCCGCTAACAAACCTGGCTGGAATGTTTCTGTTTCTGAGCATGTTAATCATCATCCAACTCAGGTCCCTGCAGCTGCCTTTTTTGCTCTCAAAGCACTGCATCGGTTCCATAAGATCCGATTCATACCGGGTTTCATGATCCCAGTTGTTATTGACTTCCTTGTTTAGGTAGGTGAGAAAGGTGATAAGGTTATCATCACTTGCCTCAAATAACTCATCCAGCCACTTGTTTACCTGGTCTGGCAAATCTTCCGTTTCCAGAAAAATATCCAGCGCTTTGGTATGAGGAGTCTTGGTTTGGTCTTCTAAAAGAAAATTAAAAGGATTGATTTCATCAGACTCTACTTCTATTTCGACAGTGATTTTGATCCTGTCCTGCAATTCGTTGAACCAGCATTGATGATACAGGTTATCTTCTGCATCTACTCTTTGGGCCAAACCTGAGCTTGCCGGATCAATCTTCAATTCGAAACTATCAAGCGTAATATAGTTTCTGGGTAGTGGATAGAAATAGAGGTGTTGCGGCTCTACAAATACTTTACGACTGTAATTGTAAGTTGTTTGATGTGTGATTTTAAGCTTCATTTTTCAGGGTTATGCTCATCTGAACATCTTCCTCCTCAAATGCTCTTTTTAATGCAACTGCTGGAATTTTATCAATCCCATCTTTCAATCGGCTATTCCAAAATTCAGAAATATGACCCAAATCCTTTTCAGAAAAGCGATGTTCAATCATATTGAATGTGTTTCGCTTCAGCACTATGGTATCGATAGGATAATCTACATCGTTAGCAGATATGCGTGTAGCATCAAATGAAAGAAATCCACTTTTCAGTCCAAATTCAAGTGGTGAATCATATGTGATTGACCGCTTAAGAATTGGGTTTCCAAAGCCTGTGTTACCAATAATAACATAGGGAGTGCCCGGACCGATTTCGATCCAGTTCCCCTGGGGATAAAGAAGGTATAACTTAGGAGCTTCATCCTTTTCCAGTTGACCGCCTACTATGGCAAAAAGATTAAAGTACATACCAGCGTCTTCAATCGATGCTTTGTCTTCGTCTGCAACTCGCTTTACCTGGTCTCCAAATTTATTTACAGCTTTGTAGAGTTTATTAAAACTTTCATCGTCATCTTCTACTACCTCTGTGAAGTAAGTAAGTGCTTTATCACGAACTGATCGTAAACCTGAGGTCATGATAAAGAAAGAATGATTTTTTCTTTGAACCGTAAAGATTTTCTTGGCGACTGTTGTATCGTTTCCGGAGGTTATTCGGGTATCGGCAAGGCCGGCAATCCCATCCTTGCTAAGGATTCCAAGGCAATACGTCATGATTGTGATTGTGATTGACTGTCGGCGACGAAGTTAGGTTGAATCTTGAAATATTGCTCATAGATTGCAGATGAAATATCGTTCAACCTAATCTGTAGCTGGTCGAGATACTCATGGAGGCCAAAGTCAAATACCTCACTGATATCGGCATATTCCAGGTCAGCACGGAGATTTCCAATTGCCTTTTCAGCGTTGTTTGAGTAGCCTCTGCCCTTGAATTCTGATATCTCAAGCAGGCACGATTCCACATTCATCAGACAAAATAGTATGGATCTCGGGAAATATTTATTAAGCACTAAATATTCCACAATCGTTGTTGGAGCAATTTTGCCATATACTCTTCTATAGGCATTGAAAGCGCTTACTGACTTCAGTAAGGCTGCCCAGTGCAGGTAGTCAAGCGGAGAACCCACTTCTTCTACAGAAGGAAGAAGAAAATGATATTTTACATCCAGGATTCTTGAGGTCTTGTCAGCCCGCTCCATGAACTGGCCCAACTTGGTAAAATACCAACCCTGGGTCCTTGGAGCAGTGTCATAGGCAATACCATTCAATAACTGGATCTGCTGTTTTATCTCGTTGAAGTAGCTGTGCGGATCTTCTTTTTTCCAGACTCTTTTTTTGACGAGCTCCTTAAGGTAATGATAAAGATCATTGAGTACCTCCCAGGTTTCTTTCGAGATATTTTCCCGGACTATGCGGGCATTTTCTCGCGACTTGGTGATTGATGATAAGATGCTGTTGGGGTTGCGTTCGTCGAAGGCCAGAAACCTAATGGCATTTTCCCTGTTGACAGTTTTATATAGCTTGAGAAATAGATCATTGTCTCCTGTAGCCAATAGCAATGGAGCCCATTGTTCTCTGATCCCGGGAGGGAGGTCAAGCGAAAGGTTAAAGTTTACATCAATAAATCGGGCATAGTTTTCAGCTCGTTCCGTATATCGGCCCAACCAAAATAATGAATCAGCTACTCTACTTAACATACAATTTAATCAAATAAAACCCAGGTGTCTTTGCTTCCTCCACCCTGTGATGAATTTACTACCAATGATCCTTTTACCAATGCTACCCTTGTCAGTGCACCAGGTATCACTTTAATATTTTCTCCAAAAAGTATGTATGGCCGAAGATCTACATGACGCGGTGCTACTCCTTTGCTGGAAAGCGTAGGAACAGTCGATAATGACAATGTAGGTTGAGCAATATATTTCCTGGGAGAGGCTTTCACTTTTTTGCGAAACTTCTCGTGTTCCTCCTTGGTAGCTTTTGGGCCAATCATCATACCGTAACCTCCGGCAGCATTGGTTTCCTTGACCACAAGCTTCTCTATATTCTCCAACACATATTTTAAGTCCTTTTCCTCGGAGCACAGGTAGGTCGGAACATTCTCGATGATGGGATCCTCATCCAGGTAATACTTGATGATCCTTGGCACATAAGCATAGACCGCCTTGTCATCCGCTACCCCGGTTCCGGGTGCATTAGCCAATGCAACATTTCCTTTTTTGTAGGCGTCAAAAATACCTGGAACTCCCAGCATTGAATCCGGATTGAAAACCAGTGGATCTATAAATGTATCGTCAATTCGCCTGTATATAACATCCACTTTTTCTAACCCTTTGGTGGTTTGCATATAGACATAATCGTCTTTCACGATGAGATCCTGGCCGGTCACCAGTTCAACTCCCATCTGCTGAGCAATATAGGAGTGCTCAAAATAAGCGGAGTTGTACATCCCAGGTGTGAGTACCACCACATTGGGCTGCATTTCATTACTTAATGATTGCAACATGCTGAGTAGGTTACCACAGTAATCAGAAACTGGCTGAACACCCATACTAGCGAAGAGATTCGGAAATGCCTGTTTGATGATTTCACGGTTTTCCAGCATGTAGGATACTCCCGATGGACATCTTAAGTTGTCTTCAAGTACAAAGAACTTCCCGGACTTGTCTCTCACAATATCACTTCCTGTAATGTGACACCAGGTGCCTCTTGGAGGCGTTAGCCCAATGCAAGGCTCCAGATAATCGCTGCTGGATAACACAAGCTCACTTGGAATGATTTTGTCTTTCAGGATCTTTCTTTCATTATAAATATCCTGGATAAACATATTCAATGCTGTGATTCGCTGCTGCAAGCCCCGGTTAAGGATATCCCACTCAGATCCACTGATGATCCGGGGTACCAAATCAAGGTGCAAAATCTTTTCAACGCCTTTATTGTCATGATATACATTAAAGGTCATGCCCATCGAAACCTGGGCTTTGTCCGTGGAGTATTGCAGCTGCTGCAACTTCCGGTTACTGAATGTATCTAAGGCTTCTCTAAACGCTTTGTAGTGGGGCCTGCAGTTACCATTTTCGTCGAGCATCTCATCATAGTGCTCTTTATACTCATAATTTTCTGTCAACACGGTTCCTTGAATTAACTTTCAAGGAAATATACAAAAAAATACGAATTTTATAAAATGATCAGCGAATAATTGATAATTAAGTCAATAAATTCAAAGAATATTGACAAAAAGTTCAGCATTTCGTGGAAAAGTTGACATTTTTATCAACTAAAGCGTTGATAAACTTGCTTTGATCGCTTTGATCTTAGCTTCTGCATCTTCCTTCTTCTTGCGTTCCATTTCAACCACCTTCGCTGGCGCTCCTTCTACAAATTTCTGATTGGAAAGTTTCTTGTTTACGGAGTTGAGGAAGCCTTCTGTGTATTTCAATTCTTCCTCGAGCTTCTTTCTTTCAGATTCTACATCGATGGTTTCAGTCACCGGCAGGAAAAACTCATCCGACTGGTAAACAAAGCTCAGGCAATTGTCAGGCTTGGTATCTACAAAGTTGATGTCTGAAAGATTGGCCATTTTCTCCAGAGAACTCTTGATCTTATCAAACTTTTCAGATGAATTGGTTTTAATATTCAACTCAAGCGGATCCTTTGGGGAGAGTCCTTTTTGACTTCTGATGTTTCTGATTTCACTGGTAAGTTCGAAAAGTAATGCAGCATCATTGAGATGATCTTCCTGATAGGCTTTTTTCGCTGGCCATGCAGAAACAATCAGATAAGTGTCTTCCTGAGTTTTGATGTCATCCCATATCTCTTCCGTAATAAACGGCATGAATGGATGCAGAATCTTCATTAATGACCTGAAAAAGTCCGTGGTCTTGTTGTAAGTGTACTGATCGATCGGATCACCGTAGGCAGGCTTGATCCACTCCAGGTACCAGCTGCAGAAGTCATTCCATATGAGTTTGTATGCAGCCATCAAGGCATCTGAGATCCTGTAAGTAGAAAAGTGCTCTTCAATTTCATTGAGACCCTGCTGCAATCTGGCTTCGAACCAGGTGATCGCTTGCGCATTGACATCATCAGGTTGATTGTCTACTGTTTTCCAGCCTTTGACAAGTCGGTAGGCATTCCAGATTTTATTGGCAAAATTTCTACCTTGCTCCACCAGCTTTTCATCAAAAAGCAAATCATTTCCTGCCGGAGATGAAAACAGCATTCCTGTTCTTACTCCATCGGCGCCGTATGATTTGATCAGATCCAGAGGGTCCGGGGAGTTGCCGAGAGACTTGGACATTTTCCTTCGTTGTTTGTCTCTTACAATTCCCGTTAAGTATACATCTTCAAATGGCTTATCATCAAGGTATTCGTAGCCCGCAATGATCATCCTTGCTACCCAGAAGAACAGGATCTCCGGAGCAGTAACCAGCACTTTGGTAGGGTAGAAATAATCCAATGCAGGATTTGTTCCTTTTTTGATTTTTCCTGATTCACTGTCGAAGTATTGATCTTCAAAACCTTTAAATGAGGTAATTGGGAAAAGCCATGAAGATGCCCATGTATCCAGTACATCTTCGTCCTGTTTGAGATCAGAAAGGTTTAGGTCTGGCTTTCCTGATTTTTCTTTCGCAAGTGCTAAAGCAGTGTCCTGATCTTCTGCTACCACATAATCTTCTTCGCCCGGACCATAATAATAAGCCGGGATACGTTGACCCCACCATAGTTGTCTGGAGATACACCAATCCTTCACATTCTCCATCCAGTGGTTGTAGGTGTTCTTGAATTTGGAAGGATACAGCTGTATCTCATCATCCATTACCACCTTGTGGGCAGTTTTGCTAATTTCCTTCATCTTGATGAACCATTGAAGGGAAAGCTTTGGTTCTACGACCGTATTGGTACGTTCGGATCTTCCGATCCTTGTCACCATTTGATCTTCCTTCACCAGTAAGCCGGTCTCGGAAAGATCTTTTACAATTTCCTTGCGTACTTTGAACCGGTCTTTTCCAACGAATTTCGGAACTTCACATTTCTCATTAAGTGTTCCATCCAGGTTGATGGTATCAATGACCTCCAGGTTGTGGCGTAGACCTATCTCATAGTCATTTACGTCATGTGCCGGGGTCACTTTCAGGCAGCCAGTCCCAAAGTCTGTTTCCACATAATCATCTGCTATGATAGGGATAGGTCGGTTGATAAAAGGCACAAGCGCTTTTTTTCCAACCAAATGCTTGTATCTCTCATCTTTTGGGTTGACTGCAATTGCAGAGTCACCGAGGATTGTTTCGGGTCTTACAGTGGCGATGGTAACAAACTCGTTACTGCCTTCAATTTGGTATTTCACATGATAGAGAGATACAGTCTCCCCATCTTCTTTATAGATTACTTCTTCATTTGACAGTGCCGTCTGAGCTTCACAATCCCAATTGATCATTCTCAGACCACGGTAGATATATCCTTTTTTGTACAGGTCAACAAACACACGGATCACAGCTCTGTAATAATCATCATCCATGGTAAATACAGTTCGATCCCAATCACAGGAGGCTCCGAGCTTTTTAAGCTGCTCCAAAATGATCCCGCCATACTTTTCCCGCCATTCCCAGGCATATTTTAGAAACTCTTCCCGAGACAGGTCACTTTTCTTGATCCCTTTTTCTCTGAGCATTTGTACCACTTTAGCTTCTGTGGCAATGGATGCGTGGTCAGTTCCAGGTACCCAGCAGGCTTCTTTGCCTTCCATTCTGGCTTTTCTGATCAATACATCCTGAATGGTGTTGTTGAGCATATGACCCATGTGAAGTACACCGGTCACATTAGGAGGAGGGATTACAATAGAATAGGGTTCTTTATCCGGGTTGACTTTAGCATTGAAAAATCCCTTTTCCATCCATAACTGATACCATTTTTCTTCTTTTTCTGCGGGGCTGTATTTTGCTTCTATGCTCATTATGCTAAATCCTGAATTAAGAGCGCAAATCTAGTTTTTTTAAATAAAAATTGAGAAAGACAGTTGCTACATTAAACATTGAGTAGATTGGTTTGGTTTTTGATAGCTAATGAGCCTGGAGAAGTACATCCGATGTGTTTTCCGGAGTTAAATCAGATATCAGATTTTTAAATGATATAACCCATTATGCAAGATACCCGAACTCTCAAATGGAGAGAAGTCTATAGCCTCGCTGCTTTAAATGTGGCCGTCGTAATAAGCTGGATTGCCTATCATGAATACCAGCCTCACCTTGTGGAGCGCTTTGCCCTGGGAAGTCTTACAGATTTCCTGATTGTCACCAAAGCTATTGTACTTGTTTTGGTTCCGCCTATTGCAGGTCTGCTTGCAGATCAGATCATGAAGAAAAGCGGTAAGTTCTTCATTGTTTTTACTGTAGGTATTGGAGCCACAGCCATGATCTTTATGGTGGTGGCTACCATTATCGGGGCAGGCCCTTTAAGCAGTATCAAGGCAGCGCTGCCGATCATGATTGTCTTATGGTTGATCTCCATGAATCTATTTATCAGTCCGGCGACTTCGATGATCGAAGCCTTTGCACCCGCACAGAAACTACCGGTGGTAATGGGGTTTCTGTTCCTGACTACAGAGTTGATTTATGCGCTGGAACCACTGGTAGTGGAACTGGTACACCTTTTTGGAGATACATTGACATTTATAGTCGGTGGAATATTGATCAGCGGAACAGGTTATCTGTTTCACAGAGTGTCCAGTGATGAAGTATTAGCCCGCAAGAAAGAATTACTTAGCCTGCCCACCAAAACGCTGAGTGTAGCTGGTTTTATTACGATCATTGTTGTGGGACTGCAGCTTGGGCTGGGCAAAGCCTTACTCGTGGAATTCTTTCCTGAGAACATTGAGACAAAGTTTGTTGGTTATGCTGAGCATGCTAATTATATCACCTTCGGTTTATTAGGCTTTGCAGCCATTCTCGCTTTTTTTGCAGGGTTTATGATCCAAAATGCAAAACTAGAAAGGGTTTTGATCATTGCTTTTGCTATTCAGTTTGTTGGTATCATGGTGATCGTGCTATCCAACACATTCTACCTGACCATTGCAGGGGCTGTTGTCACAGCTGGTGCATTTAGCTTTATCAATGTCAGTGGATTGCCATTTGCCCTCAAATACCTATCCGTGAAGCATATCACTTATGGTGTGGGTATCTATATCGGGTCCTCTGAAATAGTTAGTGGAATCCTTGAGTATTTACTTCGATAAAACTCTTAGAAGGAAAAACGTTCAACCATCGACTTGATGTTATCTTCAAAAGTTGATTGATTTTCAATTTTGATGTATTCAGATAAATGCAAGTCGGTCTTTACTTTGATGCTCTTCAGGTTCAGATGTTGATTGATAAAGATGAATTCAAGTTTTGGGTTGAGCATTTTGAGCACATCCACAATATCCAACACGGAAAGGTTACGCTCTACAAGGTTGTATGTGCCATTTGGTATCTCAGAATCCAGGAGCTTGCTAAAAACTTCAGAAATGATATCAATGTGTACGAAGGCACGGCTTTGCTTTCCATTTCCATGAATTGAAATCTGGTTGTTGAAGTTACTTTCAAAGGCAAACTTATTGATCACAGAATCGAATCTCATGCTTCTGCTGTACCCATAGATATTACCACATCGAATAATGTGTGTAGTGATTTTCTTCTTAAGTCTCCTGACATGCTCTTCCCCTCTAAATTTTGAAATAGCATAGAAAGTACGTGGATTTGGCTCTGTTTGCTCATCGATGTTGATGGAAGAAGAGCCATAGACACCAATGCTACTAGCATAAATGAATTGTTTTACTTCCGATTCTTCAATGGCATAGACCAGTTCAGCAGTACCCCAATGGTTGGTTTGCTCGAAAAAGTGTGGGTCGATATCCGAATAAGGGGTAGTTACCTTGGCGGCAAGATGATAAACCACATCAATACCTTTTAAAGCTTTTTTCAACCCCCTGGAGTCCAGCAACTCACCCTGAATAAATGTGATGTTTTGGTGGTTAGGGAATTTATGGCTCGTAAACAAAGCATAGTTACCTTTGCTTAAGTTGTCATAAATGGTAATGTTTTTGACTTTTGGATTTTCAGAAAGCTTTTTAATGAGCTCTGTTCCAACATAACCGGCGCCGCCAGTAATTAATACATTCATGATTCGGTTGGTTAACGCTTACTTTTCCACCAGGTCGGTATGCAGGCCACATTCTACCTTATTCATACCATACCATCTGGCCTCTCTTTCCTGCATTTCGGGATCCAATCTACGGGTGCATGGTTCACATCCAATGCTTAGGTACCCTTTTGCATCCAGCGGATGTCTTGGCAGGTTGTGTTCGCGAATGTAAGAATAAATCTCTTTTATAGACCAATCCAACATGGGATGAAACCTCATGGTATCAAACGGTGCCGGCTGTTCTACTTTCATGGATTTTCTTACAGCGCTCTGATCAGCACGCACACCATTGATCCATATGTCATGATTTCTTAGAAGGTGTTCTGTCGGTGCTGTTTTGTTGATATAGCAGCAGTGATCAGGGTCAGAGGTAAAGAGTAGCCTTCCTTCATGATCTTTTTGCATATATCGGGGCATAGAAGATTTTACTTCTTTCACTAGTAGCCCAAACTCACTGGCGACCTGGTCCTTGAAGGCTACGGTTTCAGGAAAATGGTAACCTGTATTGAGAAAATATACTGGGATGCTGTTGTCAATCCTACTTATAATGTGGAGCATGACCAGGCTATGCGTTTGGAATGAAGAGGTGCTGAATAGCTTTTTCCCTTCTGCCTTATATTTTTTCAACTGTACTTCAATTTCCTCAAACTTCATGATTCTCCAGATGTTGATATTACAAAACAACCCTAGATTAGAATAAATTCAAAAAAGAATAGCCATGGTGGGTCATTTATTTTTGATTCAGGCGAAACAAATCATTTCTAACTTAAGTTTGTTTAAGCAATTGAAAACCGGATAAACTTAAAGTATTGAAAGTCGCAGTTTTTCGTAAGGAACATTTTAATGCAGCTCATCGGTTATATAATCCGAATTGGTCGGACAAAGAAAATGATCAGGTGTTTGGGAAGTGCAACAATCCAAATTGGCACGGTCACAATTATGAACTTGTTGTTCGGCTGATAGGGAATCCTGATCCGGATACCGGTTATGTATATGATATGAAGAAACTCAGTGACATCATTCGGGAGGAGGTTTTAATTAGATTTGATCATAAAAACCTAAACCTGGATGTTCCTGAGTTCAAAAACTTGAATCCTACCGCTGAGAATATTGCCATAGTAGTTTATAATCTCTTGCGAAAAAGAATAAATGATGATCTTGATCTGAAAGTAACTTTATATGAAACAGAAAGAAACTTTGTTGAATACCCCGCTGGCTAAGGAGCCAATAGATGATCAGGATGATCACATGGCAGGATCTGCTGATACTCCACTCAGAGCTGATGCTTTTGAGATGGATGATCAGCTGAAAATAGAGCTGATTGAGAAACATTTTCGGGAGATCATGCAAATCCTGGGGCTGGACCTGAATGACGACAGCCTCAAAGGCACACCAAAAAGAGTGGCCAAGATGTATGTCAAAGAGGTATTCAGTGGATTAAATCCAAAGAATAAACCTACACCTACCTTATTTGATAATAAATACAAGTATGACCAGATGCTCGTAGAGAAAGACATTACGTTTTATTCTCATTGTGAGCACCATTTTGTACCAATCTATGGCAAGGCACACGTTGCTTATTTCTCAAGTGGAAAAGTAATTGGCTTATCAAAGATCAATCGGATTGTCCAATACTTTGCTAAGAGACCACAGGTACAGGAAAGATTGACAGTTCAGATCGCCACTGAGTTGCAAAAAGTCCTTAAGACCAAGGATGTAGGGGTTGTATTAGATGCAACACACCTATGCGTATCCTCAAGAGGAGTAAGTGATACCAATAGCATGACCGGTACAGCCTTCTTTGATGGAAAATTCAAGGATCAGACTATAAAGAACGAATTTCTAAACTACATCAACTCCAATACCGAAATCCGCTAGGCATATTTTACTGCAGTTATAGGCAAAATATGTTTTGGGGAAATTATAATTCCCTTCTCGTAATACACTTTTTAATAAGCAAATCAATGGTTTTTATAATTTGGCCATTCAGTTATATTTGCACCTCTTTTTAAAAATACATACTGATTTTTATGAATAATCTAATATATGCTGTGCCACTGATGGCCGTGATAGGACTGATTGTAATGGCAGTTAAAGCCGTTTGGGTCAATAAACAGGAAGCAGGAGAGGTGAAGATGAAAGAGATAGCACAGCATATTAGAGAGGGTGCTTTGGCATTCCTTCATGCAGAATACCGGGTTTTAGGAATTTTTGTGATCGTCGCCGGAGTTCTTTTAGGCGTGATTTCAGCTTTGGTAGAGACCACACACTGGTTCATCGTCATTGCTTTCGTCATTGGTGCGGTTTTCTCTGCTTTAGCAGGAAATATAGGAATGAGAATTGCAACTTCAGCCAACGTGAGGACTACTCAGGCAGCCAGGACAAGCCTGCCTGAAGCCTTGAAAGTTTCTTTCACAGGTGGTACTGTAATGGGGCTTGGTGTAGCAGGATTGGCTGTTTTCGGATTGAGCATATTATTTATCGTCCTGTTCCAATGGTTTATGGGCGGCGAGTGGACTTCTACCAGCCAAATGACAATTGTATTGGAAGCATTAGCCGGATTCTCCTTGGGAGCGGAGTCGATAGCACTTTTTGCCAGAGTTGGAGGTGGTATCTATACCAAGGCTGCAGATGTAGGAGCTGACCTGGTAGGAAAAGTAGAAGCGGGTATCCCGGAGGATGATCCAAGAAACCCTGCTACAATTGCGGATAATGTGGGTGACAATGTGGGAGATGTTGCAGGAATGGGTGCTGACCTTTTCGNGTCGTACGTGGCTACTGTTTTGGCCTCTATGGTTTTAGGAAACTATGTTATCAGAGATATGGGAGGTTCGATTGAAGATCAGTTCTCAGGAATTGGCCCCATCCTGTTGCCATTGGTGATTGCCGGGCTAGGAATCATTTTTTCCATCATCGGTACCATGTTTATCAGGATCTCAAACAATGATGCTAAAGAGCCTGAGGTGCAATCAGCACTGAATAAAGGAAACTGGGGAGCCATCGTACTGACTGCTATTGCTTCATATTTTGTAATCGATCTCCTTTTGCCATCAGTCATGCAGATGAAATTTTTTGAGATGGGCATCATTAACATTACCAGTATACGGGTCTTCTATGCAGTGCTTATCGGATTATTCGTGGGTGGTGCTATTTCATACTTTACAGAATACTATACAGGATTGGGTAAAAAGCCGGTTCTGGACATTGTAAGAAATTCTTCAACCGGAGCTGCGACAAACATCATTGCAGGATTGTCTACGGGGATGATCTCGACTTTCGCTCCAATTCTTTTATTCGCTGGAGCCATTTATGGTGCTTATTCATTAGCAGGATTTTACGGAGTAGGTATTGCAGCTTCTGCCATGATGGCTACTACAGCTATGCAGTTGGCTATTGATGCATTTGGTCCGATAGCAGATAATGCTGGTGGTGTTGCTGAGATGAGTGAGCTGCCTAAAGAGGTTAGACAAAGAACAGATATTCTGGATTCTGTAGGGAATACAACAGCAGCTGTAGGTAAAGGTTTTGCCATTGCATCTGCAGCACTTACAGCGCTTGCACTATTTGCAGCTTATGTCACTTTTACAGGCATTGATGGTATCAATATTTTCAAAGCGGATGTATTAGCTACATTGTTTATCGGTGGCATGATCCCGGTAGTGTTCTCAGCCCTTGCAATGCGTTCTGTAGGTAGTGCAGCCATGGAAATGGTGAAAGAAGTAAGAAGACAGTTTAAGGAGATTCCCGGAATCATGGAGGGTACAGGTGAACCGGAATATGCCAAATGTGTGGATATCTCAACTCAGGCAGCATTGAAAGAAATGATGCTTCCCGGGGCCATTACCATCATCACTCCAGTATTGATAGGTTTCCTAATGGGGCCTGAAGCATTGGGTAGCTATATGGCAGGTGTTGCCGTATCAGGTGTACTTTGGGCCATCTTCCAAAACAATGCCGGTGGAGCCTGGGATAATGCCAAGAAATCATTTGAGGCAGGTGTAGAGATCGACGGTGTTATGACCTACAAAGGTTCTGAAGCACACAAAGCGTCTGTTACCGGGGATACTGTTGGGGATCCATTCAAGGATACTTCTGGTCCTTCTATGAATATCCTGATCAAATTAACCTGCCTTGTAGGTTTGGTAATTGCTCCTATTCTAGGGGAAATCTATGGAGATGGTCATGCTTCAGTTGATTTAGATGAGAAGGCCAGAACTGAAATCTTGGTTCAGCCTGAGAACGAAACGAATAAATAATTCACAATTATTTTATCTGACTAGGCTTTGATTAAGACCGGTAATTAACAAAATTACTGGCCCATATGAAGTATAAGCATTTTCTCTGGCTTGTTTTTATCCCTTTTCTGGGTGTATGTCAGCCGAATCAATCAGCCGATTCTGAACGCATTGAAAGTCGTCAAAATGCCGATTGGGTATTAGACAAGCCTTATGTGATCATGATATCTCTAGATGGATTTCGACATGACTATGCAGAAAAATTCGAAGCAACAAACCTGTTAAAATTCAAGGAAAAGGGTGTCAGCAGCGATAAGCTCCTTTCTGTCTTTCCAAGCAATACCTTTCCTAATCACTATACAATTGCTACAGGACTTTACACCGAAAATCACGGACTGATCAACAATAGCTTTTACAGTAGACAAAGAGATGAAAAATACAGCATCTATGATCGTGACGCTGTTGGCAACGGCGACTGGTATGGCGGTATGCCTTTGTGGTCGCTTGCCGAAAGTCAGGGGATGCTTTCAGCCACATACTTCTGGGTGGGTTCAGAGGCAAAAATAGCCGGATATCGACCCAATTATTCTTATGCTTACAGCTCAAAGACTGGAAACAAGGAACGCTTTGATAAGGCCATAGAGTGGCTTAAAATGGATGCAAAAGCAAGACCACACCTAATCCTCATTTATATTTCACTGGTTGACCATGAAGGCCATGAATACGGACCTGATGCTGCAGAAACCAAAGAAGCGGTTCTGGAAGTAGATCACTTATTGGGAATATTCCAGAATGCTTTGGCTGGACTTGATTTACCTGTTAACCTAGTGGTGGTTTCAGATCATGGTATGACTAATACTAATAAAGCCCTGAAGCTGTCAGATTTCACTGATTTGGGCAATTCAAAAGTAATCAATGGAGTTCCGGCAATGATCTACACAGAGAATCAGTCTGAATCAGACAGAATTTATAATGACCTGTCCAAAGTACCCGAATTGACCCTTTACAAGAAAGAAAGCCTGCCTAAGCGATTTCATTTCTACAATGAGGATAAGACAGGAGATCTGCTGATAATGACAGACCCACCATATTTTATCACCTCATCCGGGACGATTTCTTTCAGGGGTGGACATGGATATGACCCTTCTTTAGAGGAGATGGGAGGTATATTTTATGCTACAGGTCCGGCGTTTAAATCAGGAAAGAGGGTCAAGCCATTTGAGAACATCCACATTTATCCGATGATCACGAATATTTTAGGGCTTAAGACTCCGGAAACTGATGGAAGTATTAAGGTGCTGAAAAGTATCACCAAGTAATATTTGGGAAATTTTCATGTTATTTAGTGGATGCTCCAGCTCTACGATATAGGATTTACCATTTTTCATTCGGCGTTTATTTTATTCGTTCTATTCGGCTGGATGCATCCGAGAACCCAAAGAATTCATCAATTTGCTTTACTCTTTACGCTGATTGCCTGGCTTTTGATCGGGTGGTATGTGGGGACTATTGGGTATTGTCCATTGACTGACTGGCAATGGGACATCAAACGACAGCTTGGTGAACGAAACCTACCCAGCTCCTTCACTGAATATGTGGGCGAGAAACTGACAGGTCTGGATCTGAATAAGACTTATGTAGACATTGTCACAGCAGCAGGACTTGCATTTGGAGTGATCATGGCGGTCATCAAATATGTTCAAAGTCGCATCAGGAGGTCTTAAGATTCATTATCAATCATGAGGGCTTCCAGCAATAAAGATCGGATTAGATCTTCATCAATTTCATTGAGCTTATGAAAGATGAGGACCCCTACTTCCTTTCTAGTACCCATCTCAATAGCCGGATGATCCATTAGGTATCCCTTTGAGAAACCTAGCTGTACTCCGTCCAGTGGAGTGTTTCCCCACGGAATGCTGGCAGGCCAGATGTGGCAGATCCTTTGTTTTCTTGAGTAAAATGGCACATTGTATGATAGTTTTTCGGTGACATCCGGGATCTCCTCAAAGATCATATTTCTCAGACAATCAACGATCAACAACTCATCTTCATCGAGGTAGTTTAGGAAATCCTGAATGCGGTTGAATTTTATTCCGGGCTGGAATTTATTTGCCATTGGAGTAATAATGAATCTGAGGACAGAAAATAGTAAATTAACTAAATATTGATCCAATCTAAACTTAGTCCATCATGAAAAAAATAATCGAGTGGGTGCTCAGTATAGTTGCTGCCCTCATTCTACTCCAGACATTGTTTTTTAAGTTTACCGGGGCTGAAGAAAGTATCTATATCTTCACTCAGGTGGGGATGGAGCCTGTAGGTAGAATCGGCTCGGGGATTGTTGAGTTGATTGCCGGTATATCCCTGCTGATTCCCAGGGTGAGGGTTTATGGTGCCATCCTTGCTTTAGGTGTTATCTCAGGCGCTATTTTCTTTCATCTTACGGTTTTGGGGATAGAAGTGAAAGGGGATGGCGGATTACTCTTTTATTATGCTTTAGTCGTTTTCTTCAGTAGCCTGATCGTTCTTTTTTTCAGGAGAAAAGAGATCCCTGTTATAGGAAGCAAACTTTAACTGCTTACTTTTCGTTGTCAACTTAGCTAACTTAGCTAAGAATGAAAAAGTACAACATCCATGAGGCTAAAACCAACCTGTCCAAGATCATCAGCATGGTGCAGGAGGGTGAGACTGTGCACCTGGCCAAAGCAGGAAAGATTGTGGCTGAAGTGAAGCTGGTAAAGGAGCAGAAAAAGAGACCTTTTCCTTTCGGGAAATACCGGGATCAGATCAGTATAACAGAAGATTGGGATAGTAAAGAGGTAAATCAACAAATAGCAGATTCTACGATGCAGGAAGATATTGAGGATCCGAATTCACCTGAGGAGGTAGATGGTAAAATTCATCCAAAGTACAAGTGAAATCTGCTATAAGTAAATGAGATTATTATTAGATACACATATCCTGATTTGGTCTTTAGTGTCTCCTCATAAGGTTCAGGACCCCATCAAGCGGTTAATGGAAGATGGTGAAAACAGCTTGTTTGTTAGCAGTATTACATTTTATGAAATTGAGGTTAAAAGGCAAATTGGAAAACTTTCTTTCAAATTGGATTTCAATGAGTTGTTGGAGCAGAAATTCTTTAGTGTAATGGATTATAATCATCATCATGCTTTCTATACTAGCGAACTTCCATTGATTCATCGGGATCCTTTCGACAGAATATTGATTGCTCAGTCTGTTGTCGAAAATATGCCTTTGGTTACCGCAGATGAGGTGATTCATCAATACAATTTTCATTTCATCAAAGCTTAAATGGATAAGATTACCACCATCGGCCTCGATTGGATGGAATCGAAAGGTTGGAAGCCATTCCAGTTTCAGTTGGATACCTGGCAAGCTTACCTGGAAGGTAAAAGCGGATTGTTGAATGCTCCGACGGGAAGTGGGAAAACTTACGCTTTGTGGATTCCCTGCCTACTTGAATATCTTCAGGAAGAAAAGCTTGAAAGATCTTCGTTGAGAGTATTGTGGCTTACCCCACTACGTGCGCTGGCTAAGGATATTCAAAGAGCCATGCAGGAAGCAGCCCTTGAACTAAAGGTGAATTGGGAAGTGGGCATGCGAACGGGTGATACTACGGCTACAGAAAGACAAAACCAAAAGAAACATGCTCCTGAAGCGTTGGTGATCACACCGGAAAGTCTGCATATCCTGCTAAGTCAATCCGACTACCCGCATTATTTCAGAAACCTGCAATCCATCATTGTGGATGAATGGCATGAAATCCTGGGCACAAAACGGGGTGTTGCAACCGAACTGGCTATTTCCAGACTGAAATCAATTACCAGAAAACCTCTGAAGGTTTGGGGTATCTCTGCAACCATCGGCAATCTGAAACAGGCAAAACGGGTATTGCTGGGCGAGGACCTTTACAAGGGTGCTGTTGAGATCAGATCTGATGTGGAAAAGAAAGTGGAGGTTGAATCTATCCTTCCCGATGAGGTGGATTCATTGCCATGGAGTGGCCACCTGGGTACCCATCTACTTCATAAGATCATCCCAATAATTCAACAGAGTAAAACTACTTTGTTGTTTACCAATACCAGATCCCAGACTGAGCTTTGGTACCAGGCTATTGTCAATAATTACCCTGAAATGGCAGGAGTGATTGCCATGCATCATGGGAGCATCAACCAGGATATACGGATATGGGTAGAGGAGGCTTTACATGCGCAGAAGTTGAAGTGCGTAGTAAGCACTAGTAGCCTAGACCTGGGAGTTGATTTCCGTCCTGTAGATACTGTGATCCAGATTGGTGGGCCAAAGGGTGTTTCCCGGTTTTTCCAACGGGCGGGTAGAAGTGGACATCGGCCGGGTGAAGTGAGTAAGATATATTTTGTCCCCACACATTCCTTGGAGTTAATTGAAGCTTCTGCGTTGAGACAGGCGATCAGTGACAAAAGATTCGAAACGCGAAAGCCACTTGAGAAATCTATGGATGTGTTGGTGCAGTACCTGGTGACACTGGCTGTGAGTGGAGGTTTCAGACCATTGGATATCCTGGAGGAGGTTAGGAATACTTTTTCGTTCAGACTACTGTCGTCGGAAGAATGGCTGTGGGCATTGGATTTCATCACAACCGGTGGCAATACACTCACGGCTTATGATGAATTTTCGAAGGTCTATAATGACAATGGAGTTTATAAGATCATCAATAAACGTGCTTCCACCCGTCATAAACTGTCTATTGGGACCATCGTGGGTGATCCGTCACTGGAAGTGCGTTTTACCAGTGGTGGGTATCTGGGCACCGTGGAGGAATACTTTGTAGCCAAGTTAAATCCGGGTGATACCTTCTGGTTTGCCGGCCGTAACCTCGAATTTGTAAATATCCGCGACCTCACAGTAATGGTCAAAAAGTCTAATAAAAAAAGCGGTGTTACCCCGGCATGGGGAGGAGGGAGGTTGCCTTTGTCGTCCTTACTGGCTGAGGGGATCAGGGAAAAGATACAATTGGCAGGTGAAGGCATTTATAATGATGTGGAGCTGCAAACCATTAGACCCATCATCGAGTTACAAAAGAAGTGGTCCAATTTACCCGGTAAGAATACATTGCTGATCGAACGAACCGAAACACATCATGGCTTTCACATTTTCTTCTATCCATTCGAAGGGATGTTTGTTCATGAAGTGTTAGCCGGAGTCATCGCACATAGAATAGGCAAGCTGGCCCGTATATCCTTTTCCATATCCATGAATGATTATGGTTTTGAGTTATTGTCTGAAAATGAAGCTCCTCTTGAAGAGGCCTTAGAACTTGACTTATTCTCAGAGGAAAACCTGATGGAGGATATCGCACATGCCATCAATAAAACTGAGCTAGCATCCAGGAAATTCAGGGATGTGGCCACAATAGCGGGCTTGATCTTCCAGGGGTACCCGGGGAAAAACGTCCGTGCTAAACATCTTCAGGCCTCGTCTTCAATCTTGTACAAAGTTTTTGAAGAGTACGATCAATCTAACCTGTTGATCAGGCAAGCCATGGATGAGGTGATGACCTTGCAGATTGAGAAATCGAGGCTGTTGGAAGCCATTCGGAGGATCAACGAGCAGAAGATTGTTTTGAAAAATACGGAACGACCTACTCCATTTGCATTCCCGATTTTGGTAGATTCCATCAGACGTCACAGTATCAGCAATGAAAAGCTCGGTGACCAAATAGCAAAATTTCAATTACATTTCGATAAGTCAGATCTATAAAACGTTATGAATTCACTCTATAGACATTTAATGTTCTCAACCCTTCTAATGCTCTTTACCGAAGGGTCTTTTGCTCAATCCATCGTGGGTAAATGGAAGACAATTGATGATAGCTCCGGGAAAGAACGATCAATTGTAGAGATCTACAAAACAGGAGATAAGTATTTTGGGAAAATAGTAAAGCTTTTTCGAGAACCGGGAGAACCACAGGATCCTCTTTGTGTAGAATGTAAAGGAGAGAAAAAAGACAAAAGAATTTTGGGTATGGAAATTATTACCAACCTGGAATATGATCCAAAGGATGAGGAATATACGGATGGTGAAATTTTAGATCCTGAAAATGGAAATGTTTACGACTGTAAGATCTGGCTGGACGAAAGCGGGAAATTAAAGGTTCGTGGATATTTGTACTTCCTGTATAGGACACAAACCTGGTTGCCCGCAGATAGCTGATGGAAGTATTTGACCTGGAACTGGAGGGACAGCATTTTATTCTCGATCCGAACAAAGCCATTTTTTGGTCAGACCAGTCCATGCTGATATTATCTGATCTTCACCTGGGGAAGGCGGGTCACTTTAGAAAACATGGCATTGCCGTTCCTGGAGATATTCACTCCAGAGATTTACAAAGGCTGGACTACCTGATTGATAAGTATGACCCAAAGACCATTACATTTCTTGGTGACCTTTTTCATAGCGACCTCAATGTGGAGTGGGAGTTTTTTGAGGAATGGATGGAAAACCAGTCCTGTTTAATGATCCTGGTAAAGGGCAATCATGACATACTTCCCGACGAAGTTTACCGGTCTTCAAAGATGGAGGTTNATGAGGAGTTGATTTTAGGCCCATTTCATTTCACACATGAAAAAGCGGCTTCTCAATTTTATAACCTTTCCGGTCATGTACATCCTGCTGTAAGGTTGAAAGGTAGGGCAAAGCAGGGGCTGACAGTACCGTGTTTTTATTTTTCTCAAGGGTTTGGTTTGTTGCCTGCATATGGCAGTTTTACTGGAACATATAAGATCAGGCCCAGGGTTGGAGACATGGTTTTTGCTACTACAGGCGACCAGGTTATTGCCTTAATGCCATAAATACCTTAATTTACATAGAGAACAGGTTGAAAAATTTGGGTGCGACTGGTTACTTTTCAGCTAGTTAAAGTATTTAATAACAAGGATCCCCGGGTCCATGGTGTATGAAGGATAGTGAGATACTTGATCGTATAAAACGGGGGGATGAGTCTGCCTTAGACTATTTGTACAAGAAGTACTACCGGATGATGACCAAAATTGTCACCTCCAATAATGGTACTGAGGATGAGGCTCAGGATGTATTTCAGGAAGCCCTCCTGGCTTTTTGGCAGAAGGCCATAAGCGGAAACCTGGTGCTTACTTCCAAGATCAGTACTTTTTTGTATAGTATTTGCTTGAATCAGTGGAGAAAAGAACTAGAGAGGAAAAGCAGGCACTCCAACGAAGAAGTGGATGGAGAGGAGTTTCAGGGACATGATGAGAATGAAAGGTATCGTGTGGTGATGAATTGTATTGAGGAGCTTGGCGAGACGTGCAGAAAGATTTTAACCTTTTATTACTTTGATGGAATGTCTATGACAGACATCGCAGAGAAATTGAATTTTGCCAATACAGATACGGCAAAAACGAAAAAATATAAATGCAAAAAGAAACTTGATCATTTGATCAGGGAGCGATATAGCGAAAAAGATTTTTTTTGATAAATACCGCATGAATATCAAAAGAACTGAATTAATTGATGCATACCTTCGGAATGAACTGGGTTCCGAAGATATTGAAGCTTTCGAAAGACAGCTTGCCGGAGATCCTTCGCTTCAAGAAGAATTAGGTTTTCAGCAGCAGGTGATCAAAGGTCTTGGGGAGTTTCGAAAAGCAGAACTGAAGAGCAGACTAACTGCCATCAATATCACAACGCCTTGGTGGGAAGTTGGCCAATTTATCAATCCAGGCCTCGTAAAGCTTACCGGGGCACTTGTTACAGCTACATTTATTGGTACTGGAATTTACTACTTCAATAGCCAGGACCACAATCCTGAGCTTGCCTACATGCCTACAGTATTTGAAGAAGATCTGCTAAGTGGCAGCAGCGAAGACGTGAGTCTTTATATTGAAAGCTCAAATAGCATTCCTCAGGCTACTGAATCCGAAACACCTGAAGATATTCGTGTAGCTGCTACTGCTGAACATGAAGAATCTACGCAGCAAGAGGTAATAGCGTACGTGGAGTCATCAGGCAACTCATCATTAGATGCTGATAAGTCAGATGCGCCTACTGGTGACTTTGTGCCAGAGGTTGATCTGCCAAATCCTGGTGACGGCTCTGAAGAAAACCAGTTCAAGTCTGAAAGCGCTAAGATTCCATTGGCTAGCAATGCAGATATCATAAACTCTACAGAACAGATTGATATCAAGACCTCTCAGCGAAATAATGATGAGATCAGGTATAAGTATTACGAAGGAAAACTACACCTGTATGGTAACTTCAAAGAAAATCCATACGAGATCCTGGAGATCAATAGTAGCCGAAGTAAGCAAGTGTACCTGTACCACAACAGTAGATACTACAAGCTGTTGACAACTGACAAGGTCTTGAGCTTACCTCAAATTACGGATCGGGTGCTCATACAGGAGCTGGAGATCGTCCGTAATAATAAGGTAGACTAATTCAACCTTAAAAATCCGTCACTTTACTTAGTTTTGAGGCGGGATGGAGCAAAAGACCCGTAAAAAAAGAAAACTCGGTAGTTATCCGTTTATCAGTGTTACCATAAGCATCACGCTTGCCTTATTGGTGATGGGGATATTTGGTCTTTTGGTTGTACATGCCAAGAAGCTGACGCTCAACATTCAGGAGAGCATTGAAATCCAGGTTTTCCTCAACAATCAACTCACAAACACCGAAATAACAAGAATTAACCGCTCGATCAGTAGCAAACCCTATACACTCAATAAGGAAGAAGGTCCCGGAGTGAAGTTCATTTCGAAAGACGAGGCTTCTAAGCAGTTTATCAAAGAGACAGGTGAAGACTTTACGGAATTCCTGGGTGACAATCCTCTGAGGGATTTGCTCGTAGTCAATATTGCACCGGAATACCAGGCAGCAGATTCATTAAAGTGGATCACCAAGGAGATTCAATCTATGAATGGCGTTTATGAGGTGGCTTACGTGGAATCTTTGATTGAAAGTATCAATGACAATATTACCAAGATTGGCCTGATTATGCTCGGTTTCTTTATCCTGCTCTTAATTGTGGTGGTGATACTGATCAATAATACAATTAAGCTCGCACTGTTTTCCCAACGTTTTCTGATCAGGAGCATGCAGCTGGTAGGGGCTAAGGGTAGTTTTATCCGGGGGCCATTCCTGAAAAGAGCAGCTTTCTATGGTTTAGTAGCCGGTACGGCCACATGCATTATCTTGGTTTCCATACTTTATTATGCGAATCAGCGTATCGAAGATCTGGAAAAGCTGCAGGATCATAGTCAGCTTGCCATTTTGTTTGTTTCAATTATTCTGGTAGGTATCCTTGTAGGCTATTTCAGCACTTACCGGGCCATTAGAAAATACCTGGGGATGTCCCTGGATGAATTATATTAATAATATTATGTCTGATAAAAATAAGTTTGCATTCGGTAAGACCAACTATATAATTATGATAGGTGGTGTACTCGTGATTCTTTTAGGATTTGTCATCATGGCCTCCGATAGCGAACCATATGGATTTGGGTTTTTGGGATTAACCCTGGGGCCCATTGTTGTGATGCTGGGTTTTCTGATCCAATTCGTAGCCATTTTCTACACCGATAAGAAAGATCCAGCCAATAAATGACCTGGATAGAAGCTTTGATCCTGGGTGTGATCCAGGGGCTTACCGAATTTTTACCAGTTAGCAGTAGCGGTCATTTGGAGATTGGTTCTGTATTATTAGGAACTACTTCTGGTGACAATCTGCTTTTTGCGGTGATTGTCCATGCAGCGACTGCATTGAGTACGATCATTGTGTTTAGAAAAGACATCCTGGATATTTTGAAGGGGCTGTTTGAACTAAAATGGAATGAATCCTGGAAGTTTGCGGCCCTCATAGTGATTTCGATGATTCCTGTTGGGATCGCAGGTGTATTTTTTGAGGATGAAATTTCCGGTTTTTTTATCGGTAACCTGATCCTGGTGGGCAGCATGTTACTTTTCACTTCCTTGTTGCTTTTCTTCACATATTTTAAGAGTGATGGGGTAAAGGAGGTTTCCTTTTCTGAAGCCATTATAATGGGTTTGGCGCAAACAATTGCTATTCTTCCGGGGATTAGCAGGTCCGGAGCTACCATTGCCACTGGTTTGCTGATTGGAGTTGACAAGGAAAAAGCAACCAGGTTCTCATTTCTAATGGTGCTTCCTCCCATCCTGGGGGCAAGTCTGTTAAAAACAAAAGATTACTTTGAAGCACCAGCTTCTCATGAGGGGTTAGCCATCTTACCAATGGTAATTGGATTTATTGGGGCTTTGATATCAGGTTATATCGCTTGCAAGTGGATGACCAATATCGTGAAGAAGGGAAAACTGTACTACTTTGCTATCTATTGCCTGACAGTTGGTTTGATAGCAATCATATCCCAGTGGTAATGGATTTGGACGGTCAACTGATTCTCGTAGATAAAGCACCTGAATGGACCTCTTTTGATGTGGTCAATAAGTTACGGTATGCGCTCAGGGTTAAGAAGATAGGCCATGCAGGCACCCTCGACCCACTGGCTACCGGACTTCTCCTGGTAGGAGTAGGGAAGTATACGAAGCGGTTAGGAGAGCTTCAGGGCCTCGATAAGACCTACGAAGGTGAAATTGAGATAGGGAAAACTACTCCCTCGTATGATCTGGAAACAGAATTCGACAGTGAAACAGATTCCAGCCATATCACAGAAGATCAAATTTATCAGGCTGCAGCACGGCTTTCTGGTGATCTTGAGCAGATCCCACCTACATATTCTGCTGTAAGGGTAGGCGGTGAAAGAGCTTATAAGGCTGCCAGGGAAAAGCGAGATATTAAAATTCAACCCAGGCACGTCACAGTATATGCGTTTGACATCACAGGTATAGATGGATCCATTGTTTCATTCAATATCAAATGCTCAAAGGGGACCTATATCAGGAGTATGGCCAGTGATTTTGGCGAGGAATTAGGTGTCGGAGCATATTTGAAAAGCCTAAGAAGAACCTCCATTGGTGATTATGAGGTGAAAGATGCTTTTCCGATTGAGTATTGGGTGGAAAAATATAGAGTGTCATGATTTTAGTTGACAATATAGAGGAGTTTGAATGTGTGGACCATAGCATTGTTACCTCTGGTACCTTCGATGGGGTGCATGTGGGTCATCAAAAGATACTCCGTCAGCTAGTTGAGACTGCCAAATTGCATAAAGGCCAAAGTATTGTTATTACTCTGTGGCCTCACCCACGATTTGTGCTGAATCGCGACCCGGAATCACTTAAACTGCTGTCTACATTTGAGGAGAAAGCTGCACTGATTGAGGAGATGGGCGTGGATATCTTGTTGAAGATTCCTTTTACAAAGGGTTTTTCAGAACTTTCATCCAGGTCTTTTATACAGGACATTATCATCAAAAAGCTCAATACCGAGGTGCTGATTATTGGCTATGATCATCGTTTTGGGAAGAACAGGGAAGGGGGATTTGATTATCTCATGAATAATGCCAATGAGTTTGGGTTTGAGGTTAAAGAAATACCAAGAGAGGATATCGATCATGCCGGAGTGAGCTCGACAAGGATCAGAAATGCCCTGGCAGCAGGTGAGGTACATATTGCGACTGAGTTGTTGGGTAGACATTATTCACTTAGTGGTTTTGTGAAGGACGGGGACAGGATTGGAAGAAGTATCGGTTTCCCAACAGCTAACATTGACGTCCCGGAATCCTATAAGCTAACTCCCGGAGATGGAGCTTACGCTGTGTATATCCACCTTGGGAATGAGAAATTCCAGGGAATGCTTAACATCGGCCTGAGACCCACGGTTTCCGGTCAGGAGCGTAGGATTGAAGTGAATATATTTAATTTTGATAGAGAGATCTACAACAAGCGATTGACCATTGAATTTGTGCAACTGCTCAGAAAAGAGAAAAAATTCGACAGCATAGAATTGTTGAAAGATCAACTGAATCAAGACAAGTTACAGGCCTTAGATGCGTTAAGTCTTTGAAAATGAAAAAAATAGCATTAAATCTATTCGTTGTTACGATCCTATCCAGCTGTGTAGGGTCTTCAACTGGTAAAGTATCCTCACTTTTTTTCACGGTAGCGGATGATCAAAAACTGGGTTTACAAGTCCAGGAAGAAATTGAATCCAACCCTTCGGAGTACCCAATTCTTTCGGAATCGAAATATCCCAAGAGCTATGAATACATTCGGGATATGACAGATAACATCATCAATAGTGGCAATGTAGCCTACAAAGATGATTTTGCCTGGGTAGTGAAAATCATACAGGATGATAATACCCTGAATGCATTTTGCACACCTGGGGGGTATATTTATGTATACACAGGTCTTATTAAATACCTGAATTCAGCAGACGATCTGGCAGGCGTAATGGGCCATGAGATTGCACATGCTGACAGACGACATTCCATCAAGCAACTGGAAAAACAATACGGAATTTCGTTATTGTTGAGCATTGCTTTGGGTGAAAGTGCCTCTCAAACAGCGCAGATAGCCGGACAGCTTGCCGGAAAGGGTACGATTTTAGCATTCAGTCGTGGAGCTGAAACTGAAGCAGATGAATATTCGGTTCGGTATTTATCAGGCACCAGCTATGCTTGCAATGGAGCAGCTACTTTTTTCGAAAAGCTGTTGAAAGAAGGCAAGGCTGGTGGGACACCTGCTTTTATGAGTACTCACCCAAGTCCTGATAACCGTGTGGAAGAAATTAATAAGATGGCTGGAACCATCAATTGCTCTACCAAATCTATACAGGAAAGTGGAATGACCTATGCCCAGTTTAAGGCTAGTTTACCCTGAGGAGACTAATTAAGGAACAATTGTTGCTGTAAGGAACATGTCAATTTAAAAGATAAACGCATGAAGAATTTTAGACTATACATTTTTGCTCTAGCCTTTATTGGGCTTGGGGTACTGACAAATTGTGGTGATAATGATCGGGTAAAATCATTACTGTTTTCGGTAGAAGACGACAAGACTTTAGGTTTGCAGGTGAGCCAGGAAATAGAATCAGATCCGGTTACCTATCCCATCTTGTCAGAGATAGATTATCCTGAAGCCTATGAATATTTAAATGGGATGAAGGAAGCCATTCTTAACAGCTCAGAAGTCGATTACAGGGACGAGTTTGTTTGGCAATTGAAAATTATTGATGCTGAGATTCTTAATGCATTTGCTACTCCAGGGGGCTATATATATGTATATACAGGGCTGAT
>JAHCMM010000259.1 GCA_019192515.1 Cyclobacteriaceae bacterium SS2 | reverse complement strand
TTGTTCGTCCACATTTATGAAATATTTCAAAAAAATATGATAAATTCGTAACAACCAATTCATACAATGAGCCAGAAGAAGAACCTTACAATTAAAGATATTGCCAAACTGGCCAATGTTTCACCGGGCACCGTAGACCGGGTCATTCACAACAGAGGCAAGGTTTCGGATAAAGCAATGGCGAAAGTGAGTGTGGTACTGGAGGAAATACAATACAAGCCCAATGTCTTTGCACAGTCGCTTAAAAAGCAAAAGTCCCTCTCCTTCTCTGTGCTCATTCCCAGGAAGGAAGACGATGGATACTGGAGGACAGCACATGAGGGTATCACCAAAGCGATTGAGGACTTTGATCATTTTGGCATTGATGTAAAGGTCACCAGCTTTAACAGTAAGATACCTGCGGATTTTACCTCAAAGGCAAACGAGATTCTGTCAGTGGCACCAAATGGTTTATTGATCACACCTATATTTCTGCAGGAATCCCTGGATGTTTTAAAGAAGTTTGAACAAGCGGGAATTCCTTATGTGACTTTCAATACGAAGATACCGGACCTGAACCCCAGTTGCACCATTGGCCAAAACCTCAAACAAAGTGGCAGGCTGGCAGCCAACCTGATTGATCACTGTTGTAAACAGGTTGGCAATCTGTTGATAATTCATCTGGATGAAAATCCGGGGAACGCCCCACACATGATCCAGAAGGAGAATGGTTTCAGGGAGTATTTTAAATCCAGAAACCACAACATGGAGATTAAAAGCATTGTCATTCCACATCGTGATCCAAACCGGATCAATGAGATATTAAATAAGCAGGCAGGAGATCTTCGGAATGTTACCGGTGCATTTGTGACCACTGCCAAAGTTCACCTGGTGGCTTATCCCATCAAAAGTCGGTTCAACGATTGTGTGGTGATAGGATATGACCCTACCGCCAATAACATCGATGGAATCAAATCAGGAACGATCGATTTTCTCATCAATCAAAACCCATACATGGCTGCGTATGAAGGGATATCCAAACTGACTGACCTGTTGGTTTTCGGTAAAAATATTGATCAGGAAAAGCTACTTCCCCTTGACATTATCACCAGAGAAAACCTCGATTCTTACCTTTTGAATTGAATTTTGCAGGATATCGCTAAAGCCAAAATCAGGCTTTAGTCTCTCATCATTTTTCCAATATTAAATCAACCTGTCAAAAGCCAAATAGCTCGGGAACAAACAGGGTAATTGCCGGGATATACGTGATAATCATCAAAATAATGATCATACCCACAAACAATGGCAACAATGGCTTAACTACCTTCTGAATAGGAAGGTTTGCCACGCTACAGCCAATAAACAACACTGAACCTACAGGTGGTGTACATAAGCCAATACACAAATTCATCACCATTATAATTCCAAAATGGATTGGATCAATTCCAAGGCTTGTTACAATTGGCAGGAATATTGGTGTGAAAATGAGAACTGCTGGAGTCATATCCATGAAAACCCCTACAAATAAAAGAATCAAGTTGATCAATAATAAAATAACGATACCATTGTCACTGATTGATAGCAGTCCTTCACTCACTGATTGAGGAATATCTTCATAGGACATCACCCAGGACATACCCATGGAGGTAGCAATCAGGAGCATAACAATAGAGTTCGTGTTTGTAGAACTGAGCAAGATCCTGGGAACGTCTTTGAGTTTTATTTCTTTGTAAACAAATACAGTTAACACGAAGGTGTATAAGACGGCAACAGCAGAAGCTTCGGTCGCTGTGAAGATACCTCCAACAATCCCACCAATAATCAATACAAGCAGAAACAAACTGGGAACTGCATCAATAAATGTCTTGAATAAATACCCAAAAGAAACTCTATCTCCAACGGGGTATTTCTTCCGGTAAGCAAAATAACCTGAAATCATCATCAGTGTAAAGCCTATCAATATACCTGGTAAATAACCAGCTAAAAATAATGCGGCAATGGAAACCCCGCCGCTAGCTAATGAATAAACAATTAACACATTACTTGGAGGAATCAATAGTCCGGTAGTTGATGATGTGATATTTACAGCTGCACTAAAAGCCGGATCATACCCTTCTTCCTTCATTCTTGGTCCCATAAAGCTTCCCATGGCCGAAGCTGCTGCTGCTGCAGAACCGGAAACCGCTCCAAACAACATACACGCAAGGATATTTACATATGCCAAACCACCTGGTAGCATCCCCACACATGCTTTGGCGAAATTCACCAGCTTATTTGCAATCCCTCCATGATTCATAAACTGACCGGCAACCACAAAGAAGGGTATCGCCAACAGGGCAAAACTATCCAGACCTGTAGCCATTCGTTGTGCCATTGTAGTCAAAGCAATGGTAGTGTCCATGCTTACTAATAGTGTAAAAATCGAGGATAACCCAATACTGTAAGCCACAGGCAGCCCTATCAGCAGTAAGACGACAAATGAAACAACGAGAATTAGTATTTCCAAAGAACCCATGTACGTGTTTTTAGTATATATTAATGGCTAATAGTCAGACAGCTTTACTGCCAGAAATTTTTTCTAATATGTTATCTACAGAATAGAATATAAAAAAGAATCCACTTACAGGAATAATCAGGTAAACATAACCCAATGGCAATTCCAATGCAGCTGAAATTTGACCCAGAAGAAATGTCAGATAAACCAGTCTCACACCTCCAACAATCAAGAAACCGAAGGCAAAAAGAATGATCAATATCTCAAGAATGATCTCTAACCTATTCTTAGCTTTATCTTTTAGTTTATCATGAAAGAGACTCATGGCAAGATGTAAGCCTTTACCAGAGGCATAAGCAGAGCCTAACAGTCCGATCCATATCAACAGATACCTGGCCAACTCATCAGTAAAACTACTGGGTTGCCCCATGACATATCTTGAGAATACCTGCCATAGGACATTAATAATCATAAATGCCATCAGGAAGGAAAGGAATACTTCCAGTCCCCGATCAATTTTATTTCTAATTGCCTTCATTTTTGATCTCTGATTTCTTGAATCAATTTACTAATAACCGGATCATCTTTAAACTGCTCATAAAGCGGATCAACTTTTTTCTGAAAAGGTTCTTTATCGGGGTATATCACTTCAACTCCGGCTGCTTTCACCTGTTCTAAGCAGTATTCTACAGACTCTTTCCACAAAATACGTTGCTCAATTACAGATGCATCCACTGCATCCTTTAACCATTTCTTTTCCTGAATTGAGAGGTCATTCCATAAGCTGCTATTGATCAGCAGAACATCGGGTTGAGCTGAATGCTCATCAATGGAGTAGTATTTACACACTTCATAATGATGTGAAGTATAAAAACTAGGTGCATTGTTTTCTGCACCGTCTACTATTCCCTGTTGCAAGGCTGTATAAAGCTCACCGAATGAGATAGGTGTCGGTGAGGCACCAAGTGCTTTTACCATATCAAAGGCAGTAACGCTATTCATCACCCGGATCTTCATTCCATTTAGATCAGAAGGATTCTTAATAGGTTTATCCTTGGTATAGAAACTTCTGGAACCGGCATCATAAAAGCAAAGCCCACGCATAAGATAATCAGCACCTTCAGCAAGGAGTTTTTCACCAATGGGTCCATCCCAAACTGCAAAACGGTGTTCCTGGTTTCGGTAGATATAGGGAAGCCCCAGTACCTTATAAGAAGGAACGAAGTTTTCCAAAGCAGCAGCCGAAACTTTGGTGATTTCAATACTTCCAATTTGCATCAGTTCAAGAAGCTCTCGCTCCTGGCCCAGTTGGCCGGAAGGATAAATATTGATTTGAAGTTTACCTCCGGAGTTCTCCTTTACCTTTTCAGCCATATACTCCATCCCTTTATGTACCGGATGCTCAATATCCAGTCCATGGGCAAGCTTAATTACCCGGGTATCTTTATTGATGGCATCGCAACCAATAAGTATAAGTCCCAGAAAAAGTACAGGTAAGTATTTCATTCTATTTGTATTTTTTCACAATGGCCAGCGCACTTTTAACTTTATCAGTCAGTGCTGCCCAATCATTATTTGCTAAAATATCCTTTGTCACCAGCTGAGAACCCATGCCCACACAGTGAACACCGGCTTTGAACCAGGCTGATAGGTTTTCCTCCGTAGGCTCCACCCCTCCTGTTGGCATGATGGATGTCCATGGGAAAGGTCCTTTTACAGCTTTCACAAACGATGGACCACCTACCTCGGTTCCTGGGAATATCTTCACCACTTCAGCACCAAGCTCCTCGGCGTACCCGATTTCTGTTAGGCTTCCGCATCCAGGCGACCAGGCTATTTTTCTTCTGTTACAAACCTTTGCCATCTCAGCATTCAGGATAGGTGATACAATGAAGCTTGCTCCTAATTGAATGTAAAGCGAGGTAGTGCCTGCATCTACTACAGAACCCACTCCCAACATCATGTCAGGCGTCTCTTTGGCAGCCCACTTATTGAGCTCACCAAACACTTCTTGGGCATAATCACCACGATTGGTAAACTCAAATACCTTCACTCCACCGTCATAACAAGCCTTCAGAACTTTCTTACAAAGCTCGAGATCCTTGTGGTAGAAAACGGGTACTATACCCGTTTCCTTCATAGCCAATGCTACTTCTATTCTTGTAAATCTTGACATTTCTCTTCTTTTATCTCGCTACCCTTCCTGATGCGTCACCGCTCATCAATTTCTCCACTTCTCCAACAGTCACCTGGTTAGCATCTCCGAAGATAGTATGTTTCAGGCAAGATGCAGCCACTGCGAAATTCAAAGCATTCTGATCATCCTCAGGATATTTAAGCAATCCGTAGATCAATCCACCCATAAATGAATCACCACCACCTACTCGATCCACGATGTGTGTGATCTGATAAGTTGGTGAAGTGAACATTTTACTTCCATTATAAAGCACACCAGCCCATGAATTGTGTGATGCACTGATAGAACCACGAAGTGTTGTGATTACCTTTTTGGCTCGTGGAAATTGCTTCATCACCTGCTTACAAACTGACTCGAAAGCAGCGGCTTCCATAGAGTCACCCTTTGTTACATCCACACCTTCAGGATGAATGCCAAAGTGCTCAGCAGCATCTTCTTCGTTACCCAGGATGATGTCACAGTACTCAACGAGAGGTCCCATTACCTCATCACTCTTCTTGCCGTAATTCCAAAGTTTCTTTCGGTAGTTCAGGTCAGTAGAGATCGTTACACCGTGCTTATCCGCCGCCTGAAGTGCTTCCATNCAAGCATCAGCAGCACCCTGAGAGATTGCAGGTGTAATACCTGTCCAGTGGAACCAACCGGCACCATCAAATACACGATCCCAGTCTATCATACCGGGTTTGATATCCGCAATGGCTGAATGCGCCCTGTCATAAACTACTTTGCTACCTCGCGATACAGCACCAGTCTCCAGGAAATAAATTCCCAGGCGCTCGCCGCCCCAAATGATATTCTCAACATTGACACCACGCTTTCTCAATTCCATCATGGCACATTCCCCAATGTCATTTTGTGGAAGCCTGGAAACGAAATCTACAGGTACACCATAGTTAGCCAGGGAAACGGCCACATTTGACTCACCGCCTCCATAGATAACATCGAAACTGTTGGTTTGGGAAAATCTAAGTGTTCCGGGAGGAGAAAGTCTCAACATGATTTCTCCGAAAGTGACTACTTTTTTCATTCTTTTATGCGCAATTATCAGTTAAAATTTAAAATAGTTTTTGGCATTGTGATAGCTGATATTGGCTACCATAGTACCTAATAAATCGTAATCCTCTGGCAATCTCCCCTGCTCCACATCTCTTCCCAGTATGTCGCAAAGCAACCTGCGGAAATACTCATGTCGAGGAAATGACAGAAAGCTTCTTGAGTCGGTGAGCATACCCACAAAGCAACTCAACAAGCCCATATTAGACAAAGCATTCATTTGTTTCTCCATACCATCAATCTGATCGAGAAACCACCAGCCTGAACCAAACTGCATTTTACCACGAACGGATCCATCATTGAAGTTACCCGTCATCGTAGCAAAAATCTCATTATCCGATGGGTTCAGGTTATAGATAACAGTCTTAGCCAGCTGGTCTGTTGAATCCAGGGTATTAAAAAATACCGACATCCCTTCAGCTTGTGAAAAGTCACCGATGGAATCAAAACCTGTATCCGGACCAAGCTTGGTCAGTAACCGTTTGTTATTGTTTCTTAAAGCTCCCAGGTGGAACTGTTGAGTCCATCCCTTAGCATGGTCCATTCTGGCAAACTCAAGCAGCATATCAAATTTTAGCAATCGCTGCTCTCTGGTTGAAATCTCTTTTCCTCCAAGTACTTTCTGAAATACTGCCTCAGGTTCTCCAGCCTTGTAAGTTTCATGCTCAATACAATTCAGACCATGGTCAGAAAGCCTGCCTCCAATTTCATGGAAGAAGTCATGTCTTTTTTGTACGGCTCCTTTGAATGAATCATAATCAGTGATTTCCACTCCTGATACAGCTGACAATTTCTTTAGGTATTCTAAATAAGTCGGAGCCTCAACGGTCATGGCCTTATCAGGTCTGAATGTTGGTAAAACCTTTATCTCAAAACCTGATTCTTTGATTTTCTTATGGTAAGCAAGATCATCGATCGGGTCATCGGTTGTACAGCTGACCTCTACCTTCATCTGCTTCATCAAACCGCGTGCGGTATGCGACTTTGTTTTAAGCTGGTCACCAGTCGTTTCATAAACCTCATTGGCATTCTTTGGGCTCAATAGATCCTTGATCCCAAAATAACGTTTCAGCTCCAGATGCGTCCAGTCATAAAGTGGGTTTCTTAATGTGTTTGGAACGGTCTCAGCCCATTTCAAAAACTTATCCTTATCGGGTTTGTCACCCGTGATATAGGATTCATCAATCCCAAAAGTCCGCATGGCTCTCCATTTATAATGGTCGCCACGCAACCACACATGCGTGAGGTTGTCATATTGCAGGTCCTCGGCAATCTCGTTTGGTGGTAGATGTGAATGATAATCTATGATTGGCAAAGATTCTGCATAGTCAAAGTACAGCCTTTCAGAGGCTTTGTTACTTAGCAGAAAATTCTCGTCCATGTATTTCTTCATGATTCTTTAGTCTGTTTGGCTTCTTCTTATACCCAGTTCCAGTCCTCTCAATTCTGCCAGTCCTCTCAGTCTTCCGATTGCAGAATATCCCGGATTTGTCTTTTTATTCAAGTCGTCCAGCATCTGGTGTCCGTGGTCGGGTCTCATCGGCATCCTTAAGTCTTTTCTGCCATCACGGACCCTTTTATTTTGTTCATTCACCAGTGCCTTCATCACAGCATACATATCCACGTCGCCTGTCAAATGATCTGCTTCATAGAAGTTGCCCTCATCGTCACGTTTGGTTGCACGCAAGTGGATGAAATTGATGCGATGTCCCAATCGCTCTGCCATACCCGGCAAGTCATTATCTGCTCTCACGCCATATGAACCTGTACAAAAACAAAGTCCATTGTTTGGTGAGTCTACAACATGCAGTAGTTGTTTGGCATCAGCTTCAGTACTGACTACCCTTGGTAGTCCCAATAGCGGAAATGGAGGATCATCCGGGTGGATGGCCATGAGCACACCCGATTCCTGAGCTACAGGAATGATGGCTTCCAAAAACCTGTAAAGGTTACTGCGAAGTTCAGCGTCTCCTACCTCATCATACGTATCGAGCACCTTTTGAAACTCGGCAAGGGTATATCCTGCGTCAGATCCTGGCAGACCAGCAATGATATTCCGTACCAGTGTATCCTGCTCATCTTTGGACATCTTATCCAGGGCATCTTTGGCTTTATGCTTTTGTGCCTCAGAGTAAACGGCTTCTGCTCCTGGCCTCTTTAACAAGAACAGTTCGAAGGCTGCAAACTGACTGGCATCATACCGTAATGCTTTTGATCCATCAGCCATTTCATAGTACAGATCCGTTCGTGTCCAGTCAAGAACCGGCATGAAATTGTAACAAACAATATCAATCCCTGCTTTGCTCAGGTTCCGAATGCTTTGCTGATAGTTTTCTATGTATTGAGCATAATTACCAGATCGGGTCTTGATATTCTCATGTACGGGAATACTTTCCACCACCGACCAGGTCAAACCTGCCGATTCAATCTCATTTTTTCGCTTATTGATTTCATCGATTGTCCAGACTTCTCCGATAGGCACATGATGCAATGCAGTCACGATTCCAGTAGCACCAGCCATTTTTACATGACTCAATGGAATGGGATCTTTAGGTCCGTACCATCTCCAGGTTTGTTCTAATGTCATTTTTAGGTTTATAATTCAAGGTAATGATTAAAATTTATTTAAACCCCACTGTAGGCGCTAAAACCGCCATCGATTGGGATTACTACACCCGTAACAAAGGATGAAGTGGGGTCACAGAGATATAACAGGGTGCTATTGAGATCTTCAGGATCACCAAATCGTCCCATTGGAGTCTGTGAGATAATCTTATTTCCCCGTTCCGTTAAAGATCCATCCTCGTTGGTCAGCAAGGCTCTGTTTTGGTCTGTAAGGAAAAAGCCCGGAGCCAATGCGTTGACACGAATACCTGCTTTGGAAAAGTGGACGGCCAGCCATTGGGTGAAATTGCTCACTGCAGCTTTAGCACCACTGTAAGCAGGGATCTTTGTTAGAGGAGTAAAAGCATTCATGGAAGAGATGTTGACAATGCAAGCATCTTTCTTTCCAATCATCCCTTTACTAAAAACTTGTGTAGGGATCAACGTACCCAGGAAGTTGAGGTTGAAGACAAACTCAATACCCTTGGGATCCAGGTCAAAAAATGAGGTGATCTCACTATCAAGTAATTGATCTTCCTCAAAAAATTCTTTTGTGGTAGTGCCTTTAGGGTGATTGCCGCCAGCTCCATTCAATAGGATATCACAGGTCCCAAAGTGATCTTCCACTTCTTTTCTGGCTTTCTCTAAATCATCTTTTTCCAGCACATTGGCAGCCACACCGATGGCTTCGCCTCCTGCTTTTTTGATTTCGTTTGCTACCTGGTCTGCAGCTTCTTTTTTAAGGTCAAGGATGGCGACTTTGGCACCATTTGAAGCTAGTAATTTGGCAAGTTCACCGCAGAGTACTCCACCTCCGCCGGTAACTACGGCAACTTTTCCTTTTAAGTCGGGCATATGTTGTAATTTATGAAAATTCGTCCGTGTACGTTAACGAATGTGCGAAAATATCATTTTTCTCAAGCAAATATATGATATTAGTGGAAGGTTAATAAAAGCTGAACCAAATTTTGGAAAAATATTGGAAAGCAAAAAAGTAAGTATTAAAGACATTGCCTCGAAATCCGGGGTATCTATTGGCACGGTCGACAGGGTCATTCATCAGCGGGGTGAAGTGTCAGAAAAAACCAGAAAGAAAGTTCTCAATGTAATTGAAAAACTCAATTACCAGCCCAACCTGATTGCGCGCTCTTTGGCTTCCAAAAAGAAGCTAAGACTTGCCATCCTCCTGCCCAATGCAAACTCGGACAATGAGTACTGGTACTTCCCACAGGTTGGGATCAAAAAGGCGCTGAATGAAATTCATGATCACGGCCCTGTGGTTCATCAGCTTTCTTTTGATCAGGGTAACAGAAAACAATTCTTAGACCAACTGGAAAAGCTTGAGTCTTTGGAGTACGATGGGCTACTCTCGGCAGCAATCTTTCCGGATGAGCTTGGAGAATTTATTGACTGCCATAGAAAAAGCAAGTCTATTATTCTGGTAGATACCAATATACCTGGCTCAGGAATTGATTTCGTAGGACAGGATGCCATCAAAAGCGGACATGTGGCCGGCAGGTTGATTGAGCTCCTCACTGCCACTTATGATAAGAGTAAAATACTGATCCCAAAGTTGGTATCCAATCCTCAGAGTATGCCCATCCTACTGAAACGAATTGAAGGTTTTAAGCAATATTTCAAATCTGTTGAAAATCCACCCGTCATTAATGAGGTTACCATTACGATCAGGTCACATCAGAAATCTATTCCAGAGCTTCAGGAGATTTTGAGCCAGGGCTATCAAGCTGTATTTGTTCCAAATTCCAGAAGTTACCTGGTGAGTGAAAATATTCCTACCAAGATCAACATGATCGGTTATGACCTAATAGATCAAAATGTAAAGCTTCTGAGTGAAGGTGGAATTGATTTTGTGATCAGCCAGCAACCTGAAAGACAGGGGTATATGGCTGTGATGCGGTTGTTCAACAAGTTAATTGGGAAAACTAATTCAACCATGCAATATCACCTGCCTATTGATATCCTGATGAAAGAAAATGTAGAAAACTACATCAACAAACAAATGGAATTTAAATCAGATATTGGCTACTGACCCAGTTGCTGGTAAAACTCCCTGGTCTCAAAATCAGTCTTATTGACCCAGCCTGTCTTACCACTATCACCTTCCATAAATTTTTCAAAAAATCCCTGTCCTCCTGTGAGTGGATAATTGTCAAACACGGAACCATTTCCGGACATTCGGGGGTCTTCCTGCTCTGCAAGCTCATTCATCAATTGGTTTCTCATAGCACTGATCAACTCTATCTTACTCTGGTCATTGATCAGGTTATTGACACATGAAGGATCTTCTTTGATGTTATAAAACTCTTCGTCTATACGTTTGCCAAAACTCAACTCCCAGTATCGGTCTATTGGATATTTTCGGTTTTGATTAATGATCCAGGTTTTCGTCGGGCTCCCATCCGTATTCAGGTACCCTGTTAATGGATGTCCCGCCGGCCAACGATCAGCCTCGAAATTCTTCAGATAAATAAATCCATCTTTTACAATACCCCTGATCGGATATCCCCAGTCATGCGGTCGACCGGTATCATGTCTTTCCTTACCAATGAGGATGTGCGATCTGCCCAACCCTGTCAATTTATCCAGCTCACTATTGAAAATTGGGAGCAATGAAATTCCGGAGACTGGCTGCATTTTAGATACTGAGACATCTACTCCTGCAGCCTCGAGAATGGTAGGCGCATAATCAATAAAGCTCACGTAATCTTCAATTACACGACCCGGATTCTTAATCCCCTTTCCCCACATAATAGCAAGCGGAAGATGATTGGCATACTCATAGGCATTCCCTTTGATCCTAGGGAAAGGCATACCATTGTCTGATGTCACAATGATGATGGTGTTGTCAAGCTGGCCTCTTTTTTCAAGAGACTCAATCATCTTACCCAGATGACTGTCAAAATATTCTATTTCATATCCATAGTCGAGGAAATCATGACGGATAGTGTCATTATCGGGATAGAAGGCTGGGATATGATCCACCTCATCCAGGCTTCTTTTACCAAGTCTGTTTCCAGACATAAATTCATATGCACGATGTGGCTCCACACTTCCATACTAAAACATAAATGGCTGATCTCCCGCAGAATCGAGGAAAACTTCAAAATTTGCAGCATAATCTACTGACCCGATCTGCTTTGTTGGTGGCTCAAGTTTGATCTGACTAAAGGCTTGTCCTGTCAGCTCTCGTCTCTTTCCATCAATCGTACCCGGGTCACCAGGTGCCCAGCCTTTGGCTGTATAGCCAGTCCTGTAGCCATTTTCTTTAAGTACCTCCATAAAGGAAACGTACTTATTGGGCCAGTAAGCCAAATGATTTCCTAGCTCCTCCAGTTGCCAGGAATTTCTACCAGTGAGGATTGCTGCGCGTGAAGGTGCGCACTTGGCATTTGGGGTGTAAGCATTTTGAAAGAGCAATCCCTGTTTTGCAATTCGATCGAAAGCAGGTGTATTCACCCAATCACAGCCATAGGCGCTGAAGTGCATATAGGTGGCATCGTCAGCGATAGCGAATAAAATATTCGGGCGCTTTCCTTCTTCTTTACAGGAAAAGAAAAGGCCCGAAATTATTAATAGGAATAAAAGTCTATTCATTAACTGACTAAGATACCTTAGGATCCCAGCCCGGAGCGTATTCACGCTTCCATAGTTTCATGGCATCCCTGTCGAAGATATGACCATTGTTCACATCTACATCCAGGGTCTTATCATTCAATCTGCTGGAAATATTAGCAAGATGACACAGGTGAACACTTATTGCTCCCTCATCGATTGGCGCATTCAATTTGTCTACACCACGGATGGTTTGGAAAAAGTTGTTCAGGTGATTGGTGGACATATCACCACCTCCACCAAGTGCCATACCACCTTCATCACCGCCGGATTCTGCTTCTTTTACAAGCTTGCCGCCTCGATCATACAATTCATATTTACCTCGGTCTACTCTTACAGAACCCTCTGATCCGAAGATCACCGTTCCACGGCCACCAACATATGTACCATATCCGTTTCGGCTTTTTCCATCCCAATTGATCACTTTATCATCATCAAATTTGAATGTTGCGTACATGGTGTCATACATTTCCCAACCATCATCCACAAAATGTCCTTTGATGGAATCAACCATTACCTTGTTTGGGTAATCCACCTGCAAGGCCCATCGGGCTACATCGAGCTCATGAGTTCCGTTGTTACCACTTTCTGCAGTACCATAATCCCAACCGTACCAGTGCCAGTTGTAATCCCAGGTGTCATGGGTATAAGCTCTTCTTGGCGCAGGTCCCTGGAACAAGTCCCAATTCAAGTCAGAAGGAGGAGCCTGTTTTACCTGTCTGGGCACTTCTCCCCGACCGCTGCTGTAATATGCTACAGCTTTGTATGGCTTTCCGATGATTCCATTGTGGATCTCCTTAATGATCTCCTGGGTGTGTCCGGAAGATCTTTGCTGATTACCCATCTGAACCACACGGCTGTATTTATCTCTGAAGTAAACCAGCAATTCACCTTCCCATGGATTGTGACTACATGGTTTTTCTACATAAACATGCTTGCCGGCTTCCATGGCTTTCCAGGCTCCCGGAGCATGCCAGTGGTCTGGAGTTGCATTGATCACCGCATCCACATCTTTAGCATCCAAAGACTCTTGCAAGTTTTCAATAAATTTTGGCTTGTAGGAAATGCTTTTCTTTAACCTTTCAGCAGCTTTTTCAAGCTGACTCTTCTTTACATCGACAACGTAGGTTAATTGTACATTGTATTTCTTATCAAGGATATCCTGGTAAGCACCAAATCTCCTTCCAGTACCCCAGATCGCGAGGTTTACCCGATCATTTGCACCTATAATCCTTTTGTAGCTGGCTGCTGAAGCCGCACTGGCAAAGGATAGTCCTGCAGTAGCTAATGCAGATTTCTTAATGAAGTCTCTTCTTGAATCTTTTTTCATAGTTCTCTAATTTTTATGCTTCTGTAACTAACTGTATCTCCATGATCCTGTAGCAAGATCGGACCTTCAGGCCATTGACCAAAGTTATCCCATTTTTGGTATTTACTGTAAGCTACCAGCGCTCTAAACATCTGAGAGAACCTATCATATTCTACTACTTTCTCATTATTGAGCCAATGCTCTACTTTTCCATCTTTGGAAACAATGCGGGCTACATTCCAGTTACCTACTCCTTTAAATTGTTTTCCTCGTCCGGGAACAGAAAGGTTTTCAGCGGTGATGAGGTCATATAACGAACCTACAGTTCTGTTGCCACTCACACCCATTTTGGCATCCGGATGCTTATCATCATCCAGTACCTGAAATTCGCAACCGATAGCAGATCCGGCTCCTTTGTTGAGTCCGGGATCTACAAAATATTTGATCCCACTGTTTGCACCTTCAGTAATTTTAAATTCCAGTACCAACTCAAAATCCGAGAAGGAATTGATGGTCACAATGTCGCCAGGACCGGCAGACTCTCGACCGTCTTTTCCAAGGATGGTTAGCTCACCATCTTTAATTTCCCATCCTTTTTCAGGGAAATTCTGGATTTTAGCACCTTTCCAGCCTGCTGAGGATTTTCCATCCCACAGCAATCGCCATCCCTGACGGCTTTCATATTCAGTTAGTTGGTTTTTCAGGTAGCTGATTTCCGGCACATCAGGATCAGCATCCCACCGATTGGCTTGCAGGTTGTCAGTCATGATCCGGATGTTCTTCCATTTCACCTGAGATCCTTCCAGGTGGTCTCTGTCGCCGATGCCATGTACCTGCAACGCGATAAAGCCCTCAGCTGTAAGGTCATCCACAAGTCGGCTGCACTGAACTCCATTTACCCAGGTATTGATTGAATTGCCGATGGCTTCTACTCGTACCTTGTTCCACTTAGACATTTTAAAAGCTGTCCTGGCTTTAGGGTTTCTGGCCAAAGGATATAACCAGCCTCTTCGAGCCTCATCATAAATCCCCCCGGTGTAACCTCTTTCTGATGGATCGATCTCAACCTGGTAGCCATGCACCCGGCCATCCCTGTATTCTTTTGTGCTCAGACTTCTGATCTGAACCCCTGAATTCATATCCGTATCCAGGTAGAACTCATATTCCAATATAAAATCAGAATAGGTCTTTTCAGTTGCCATGAAGGAGTTGGGTGTTTTTAATACAGTGGTCCCTACTACCATACCATCTTCCACTGTGTATTTGGCTTTGCCATTGAGCTGTTTCCAGCCATCAAAATTCTTCCCATTGAACAATGGCTTCCAATTTTCCTGTGCCAACAGGGCATTGGTAGCTAATGCTAACAGGACTAAGATTAGCGTTCTTTTCATCATTATGAATTAATTGTTATTCGTGTACGTTAACGAAGTTATATAAAAGTCTTATACGATCAAGTCTGACCCTCAAATAATCAACCTTATTTGATAAACTTATCAAGATCTGCACGCCAGGATTCATAATGTTCCCGATAATTTGATGCATTCTCAACAGGACGATATACATCAGCAGAATGAGAAGAACCAATGGCTTCTTTGATTGAATTGGAATGTCCCAGCGTAAAACCGACAGCCTGCGCGGCACCGGTGGCACCAGTAGTTTCTACCATCTCGATTTCACAATCAAGCAGGGTGGCTATGGTCTCTGAAAAGATCCTGGACTGAAACAAATTATCGTTCCCTACCCTGATCTTATTTACCTCACTTCCAAGCTGCTTCAGGATCTCAACTCCATATACAAATGAGAAGGCGATACCTTCAAGTCCTGCACGGAATAAGTGCGACTTGTCATGTCTGTTGAAATCCACATTTAATATATGTGATCCTACCTCCTTGTTTTCGAAGATCCGCTCAGCACCATTTCCAAATGGCAAGATGCGTACGCCATCCGAGCCTACAGGCACCTTTTGAGCTATTTCTTCTATTTGATCATAGCTCAACTCATTGTCGAGCTGCTGTTTCAGCCATCGNTATTGAATCCCTGTACCGTTGATGCAAAGTAGTGAACCGATCCGGGTGTGATCCTGACTATGATTGACATGTGCGAATCCATTGATCCTGCTTTTTTGATCATAGATCAATTGATCAGAAACACTATATACCACACCCGATGTTCCTCCGGTAGCTGCAATATCCCCGGGCTCAAATACCCCGAGCGACAGTGCATTATTAGGCTGATCTCCTGCCCGGTAGGCTACCGGTATCCCCTCGCTCAACCCTAGTAAACCAGCTGCTTCTTTGGAAAGGTGTCCTGAATCATGAAATGTGCCGTGCACAGAAGGAATGAGGCTTTTGTCAATGCCTAAATCGTCCAACAGGAATCCTGCAATTTCATCCTTGCTGAAGTCCCAGAAGATCCCTTCCGAAAGTCCGGAAATAGAAGTTGAGATCTCCCCTGTCATCTTCATAGCGATAAAATCGCCAGGAAGCATCATCTTATAAACCTTATCAAATACTTCCGGTTCATTCTCCTTTACCCATTTCAGCTTAGCAGCAGTGAAATTCCCCGGACTGTTGAGCAAAGTGCATAAGCTTTTCTCCCTTCCAATTCTTTTAAAGGACTCATTTCCATATTCTACTGCACGACCGTCACACCATATAATAGAAGGTCTCAAAACCTTTTGCTGCTGATCCACCAGCACCAATCCATGCATCTGATAGCTCAGACCAATTCCTGCAATCGCTTTGTTATCGACACCCGCTTTTTGGATCACTCTTTTAGATGCCTCACATACATATTTCCACCAATCTTCCGGCTCCTGTTCTGCCCAGCCGGGCTTTTTGGATTGCATGGACATCTCTGTGTCAGGATAACTCGATAATGCGATAGACATTTTGCTTTCAGCATCCACGATGGAAGCCTTGATGGAGGAGCTTCCAATGTCAAAACCTATATAGTACATAAATTATTTTGGGTATTCTGTTGAGGACCGAAAGATAAGAAAATGTGAGAATGTTTAGCGAACACTCACCCCTAATCCCAGAGAAAGCACCGGATATTCCTGTAAAGTAAAGGCTGTACTAAAGGTTAATGCCACAATACGCACCCTTAACCCGGCGGTAAGGTTCATGCTACCATTGCCATATTTCAGGTCTATCGGATCAACTGGTAGCTGCTCGAAATCAGGATCAATTGGATATATCCCTAAAATCTGGGTTCTCGATCCTGCACGAGAATAACCCACAGCTCCATAGATGGTAAAAACCTTAATGTATTCCTTTGAGACAATTCCCTGAAGGACAAAACCATTGATTTTAAAGACACCCTCATTATTGCTTGTAACAGGATCATCTTCTTCAGACAGGTCTGCCGATACCTTCAGGTGGCTGAAACCGGTAAGAAAAGAAACATCCACACCTGAATAATCTAATAGTTTTATCCACTGCCCAATGTTATGCTTGACACCATAACCAAACATGCTGACCTTTCCTGCATCTTCTCCAAATGAGATTGGAGGAATCAAACGGATGATGACATCAGTTTCTTTGATGACACCAATTCCTGCCTGAATCATGGGTACAGGCACTGCATTGAATCCAATCTCTTCTTTTAGGTTGATTGCGCCGGGAGGTGCTGTGGTACGTACAATCTCTTCACCATCATTATAAAACGTCACTTCAGGTCGTTCACTCTTGATGTATGGTCCTAAAACGGTAGGCAGTTCCGCTGAGGTAGTATTGGAAAGCTTAATATTTGTATAATCTGCATTGTTAAATGTATAGGTCAGATTTGACTGAGGAATAAAAGCTATGTTACCTGATACGGAGATATCAAAACCAAGTGTCTCGTGTGCTTTGGCAGTATGATACCAGCCATTTGTATATCCATATCCTACTCCTTCAAATACAGGCTTCAGGTAATTTTGGACAACCAGACCAGCATCCTTGACGCCAGCTTGCAAAAACAGATCTAATTCGTCCTGAGCCATAGTCTTACTTGTATGGATCAGGATTGTACCTATAATGATCACCCTATAAATCATAATCTATTGCAATTGTAGAGTCAAAATAGATGCTTAGTGTAAAATCTATCAGCTGGGTATCCCCTGTAGTTTCAACGAGCATTAGAAAAGTAGATTGATTATTCACCAGGCTTGTGAGGGAGCTTAAGTCAATGACATTTACCGGCACTACCACTCTATCGCTAGCAACCACCTGTATGTCACTCAACTGAAACAATGAAAGGGTATCAAAGTTGGCATTCCGATAGAATACCTCAATATCAACTAACTGAGCAGTATTTGCAAAGCCAACATTTTTTATCTTATAGCTTATCTCATTGACAGTGAATGGGTTGGGATATACCGCATAGTCAACGTAGTCGTCAATCTCATCATGACCGGGTATGTTTATTATACTATCAGCAGCTGCAATAAATGAATCTGTAGATGATAGTGTTATCGGAAATTCGAGCTTTTTGGATATGTCTGTCTCCAACCCATAACATCCCTGCATCAACAGACCAACAACCAAAATAAGCCCAGTGGAAAGTTCAAGCGGACGCCACATTGACTGATTTTTCCGAAAATTTAAGAATTATACATCACAAATCATCACACCTGCCTTCAATGAAGCTAATTTATCATCCTTTTTCGGGATAAATTCCTGAGCCACATAGCCGGTATACCCGGTCTCTACGATAGCTTCCATGATGGCAGGATAGTATAGCTCCTGCGACTCATCAATTTCATTTCTCCCTGGAACACCTCCGGTGTGATAGTGAGCAATATATTCGTGATTCTCCCTGATAGTTCTGATCACATCTCCCTCCATAATTTGCATGTGGTAGATATCATAGAGGAGCTTAAAATTCGGAGAGCCGATTTTCTTGGCGAGCTTCACACCCCAGGCAGTATGATCACACTGGTAATCCGGATGATTCACTTTACTGTTCAACAGTTCCATCACCAGGAGTATGTTTTTCTGCTCGGCTACTTTGAGTGCCTTCTGGATTCCTACAGCACAATTCTCGAGCCCAACTTCATCCGAGATATTGTTTCTGTTACCTGAAAATACGATAATCTTTTCCACCCCGGCATCAGCAGCCTTATCAATAGCTTCAATGAAATTCCTGGTCAGCCTTTCATGGTTATTTGGATTGTTCAATCCTCTCTCAATACTGGAATCTTTGGGAGTACCCATGGAGCAGGCTAGTCCTTCATCCATCACGGTTTTCCAGTCGTCGGCACCCAATAGATCAATGCCGGAAATGCCCATCTCCTTGCAGGAAATCGCAAATTCCTTGAGCGGAATATCTCTGTAACACCATTTACAAACTGCATGATTTATATTTCCTTTCAATTGCAAATCTTCCGTTGTTTTTGATTTAGCGCCTCCAAAGGGAATAATTCCCAGTCCAAGCGAACCACTGGTAAGAATTTTGAGGGCTTCTTTTCTTTTCATTTTTGAGTTAAATTTGAATATAGGTAAAAGGTATTAAATATTTGATAAATAGCAAGTAATACCATGGAGTGTTCTGGCGTTCACATTGTGCGTATTTTCAGTAGTAATTTATTAATTAATAGTATTTCTATTCTGCCTATGTGAATAATTTTGGCAATATTTAGGGTATAATTGTAGTTTCCACCAATACCGTCAATTATTGTATGAATAGTTTGCAATTACTTTGTAGAGGTTGCACTCTTCTTTTATTTTTTTTAGGATCGCATATACTTTTTTCTCAGGGACTAGATGCCCGGTTGCAAAAGGTTGATAATCTGATGGATAGGAATGATATCCTGTCTAGTATCAATGAAATAAATAGCATCTTCAGCAATCCTTCCCTCTCTGGTCAGCTGTCCAATTTACAAAAAGCTAACCTTCACAATAACCTAGGTTTCGGCTACATCAAGATCAAGAAATATGATCTTGCCAGGAAAAATCTTGAAGATGCATTAAGAATTTATTTGTCAGATCCCATCATCGATAAAAAGGATCTCACTTTCACCTACCAGAATCTCGGATCAGTGATGATTGAGGAAGGCGAATATGATAAGGCACGCGATTTTCTTATCAAATCAATTGACGAAGCCGCCCGTGCTTATGGTCAGCAATCTTATGAATATGCCTCTGCCCAAAGTAAACTGGGAATATTATTCGAAGAGGTCGGCTATTACGATCTGGCTCTTGATTACTTCACCAAGGCACATGACCTGATCGAAAAGATACATGATGAAAACACCGCAGAATACGCTGAGGTCTGTAATCATTTAGGCAGGATATCCATCAAAAACGGGAATATTGCCATGGCCAGGGAATATTTACAAATTTCTACAAGGATTTATGAAAACCTGGGCACAAACTATCAGATCGACTATGCGGAGTCCCTGGAAAGCCTGGGGATGTTTTATGAGGCGGAGGGTAATTATGCGGAAGCTGAAAGGGTCCTGCTGAAAACAATGGATCTTAAGAAGAACATCCCAAATTTACCGGAGCACCTTCTCGTTGAAACACTGAATGACCTGGGAATATTGTATCAGGATCTGGGCAACATAGACAGAGCCGAAGAATATTTTAGTGAAGTACATACCATCTGTATTGATCACCTGGGAACTGACAATCAATTCTATGCCACATCCATCAACAACCTGGCGGTTATCTACAAAAGAAAGGGGCAGTTTGAAGCAGCTAAAGCTTTATTTGTTGAGGCCTTGCCGGTTTATGAGAAGAGATACGGAAAAAGACATCCAAGCTATGCGGATGCATTAAACAACCTGGCAAGTACTGAAAGGATCCTGGGTAACTTCACTACTGCGGAGAAATATTATCTGGAGGTGCTGCAGATCGACGAACAGGTCTACGGTAAAAACCATCCNGATTACGCCACAACACTCAACAATATTGGGATCCTATATTCTGCCATGGGACTGCCAGATAAAGCTATCAACTATTACCTGGAATCAGTGGTGATCAAGAAGGACCGATTAGGGGTTAATCATCCATCATATTCCAGATCTTTGGAAAATATTGGATTGCATTACTTTGCTCAGGGAGACCTGGTACAGGCAGAACGATACTTCAGGGACGCCATCGCCATCCAGATCAACCAGATAACAAGCGTCTTCCCGGTATTAACAGAGCGCGAGAAGGAGCTTTTCTACCAGGATATTCGCGAGGATATTGAGCGGTACAACTTTGTGGTAATCAGACTACTGGATAAAAAGCCCGAACTCATCACAGAAGTGCTAAACAACCAGATTCAAACCAAGGCTATCCTTTTCTCATCTGGTGAGAAGCTCCAAAAAAGCATCAGCAAGAGCGGTAATCATGAATTGATGGCTACGTACATTCAATGGAAAGACCTGAAAACCAAATTGGCCAGCTACTACCAGGTGGGTAAAGCCAGGTTGGAAGAGTACAAGATCGACCTTGATGTGCTGGAAGACAGCGTCGAGAACATGGAGAAAAACATCATGCTGAATTCACAGCAGTTTTCTTCCTATATCAGGAATGACAAAGTCACCTGGAAAAAAGTACAAAGGAACCTGAAGCCAGATGAAAGTGTTGTGGAAATCATTCGTATCCGGGATTTTGTGTCAGGTACAAGAGGCGATGCTCATGTGTTTGGTTTTAGCGATGCCCTCTCCTACCTGGTGATCATCCTGAAACCAAACAGTACCATACCCGAGTATGAATTAATTGAAAACGGTGTGCAGCTGGAAGAAAAACTCTATGCAGCTTACAAGAATGCCTTACAATTCCAATTTGAAGAATCTGCCTCTTACAAGTTAGTCTGGGAAAGGATAGATAAACACCTGGATGGAACCAAAAAACTATATATTTCTCCTGATGGGATATTCTACAAGATCAATCCCAACACCTTTAAGTTGCCCAACGACACTTACCTGATCGACAAGTACTATGTAAGCTTCATCACCAACTGTGAAGATATCGTTAAGGAAAGGTCTAAAAAATCAACCAATGATGCGGTATTTTTTGGAAATCCGAATTTCGGAACAGCCAGTCAAAAGACTTTCGCGCTCGATCAGTTACCCGGATCGGAAACTGAGATCAACATTGCAGCTAAAGATCTGAGTGACAAAAAATGGCAGACAACCATGTTTAAAGGTGACAATGCCACTGAAGCCAGGATCAAGGAGATCAATAGCCCCAAAATATTACATATTGCTACACATGGCTATTTCTCTGATAAAAACAGTGCTTTAAAACGCGTGCTCAATACCGACAATCCGCTTTTCAAATCGGGACTGTTTCTGCAGGGTGCAGCTTCCTCGCTTTCAGCTTATGCAAGCGGAAGCAACCAGGTAAACTTCAGTGATGGAATCCTCAGCTCGTATGAAGCTATGAACCTCAACCTGGATGAAACAGAGCTTGTGGTACTCTCTGCATGCGAGACCGGACTAGGAGATGTAGAAAACGGTGAAGGCGTATACGGACTTCAAAGAGCATTTCTGGTAGCAGGTACAAAATATTTAATTACCAGCCTGGTAAAAGTAGATGATAAGGCGACCCAGGAGTTGATGAACACCTTTTATGAAAATTACCTGAAAAACAACAACATCACCGAATCTCTTTATCAGGCTCAGGTATCACTTAGAAAGAATTATCCAAACCCTCTAGTATGGGGATCTTTTATTCTCGTTGGCCATGGCTAAAAAATCTTTATACCATCTTTTAGTAGCCTTTTTTATGCTTTCCATTCCGTTTTTGGGGAGTTCACAACCGGTCACCCTCCTGATCGAAATGGGTGATAAGTATGCAGAGGCAAATGATCACCAGAGTGCTATCGGGGTTTATAAAGCTATTCTCGAGGACAAAGACCCAAACAACATAGCCGCCCAGTATAAAATAGCAGAATCCTATCGGGCTATTCTGGATTATGAAATGGCTGAGGGCTATTATTTAAAAGTTAAACGCCGCAATGACGGCAGATTCATCCTGGCTGCATATTATTATCCTTTAATGAAAAAACTCAATGGTGACTACCAGGAAGCCCTTGAGAGTTTCGAGGAGTTTATGCTATTGTTAAAAGAAAAGGATCAGCATGAAGACCCCAGGTATCGCCACTATTACGAGCAAGCTAGAATTGAGCGTGAAGGAACTTTAATTGCGTTGAATGAAACTACCAACACTCAGCCGGAACATCAGTTTACCATACTTCCCAAACCTGTAAACAGTGAGGACATGGATTCGGCCCCTGCTACATTCACCAACGATTCTACCATTGTCATTTCTTCCGGAAGAAAAGGTGGTAAGGGTTCGTTAACCAGTGCATTTGGTGGGTCATATAATGATCTTTATCGATTTTCCAAGACAGGAAGTGGCTGGTCTGAGGTAAAGACAAGAGATGATTTCGACATCGTCAACGAGAAATTCGATGACGCTGCGGGAATGTTCAATACAGACCGTACAAAATTCTACTTCACCAGGTGTGTCGAAGCAAGTGCCAATGTAGTGAACTGTTTCGTCTATGTATCAAAATTGGTGAAGGGTGAATGGTCAGAACCTATAAAACTTAACACCAACATCAACCAAAGTGGTTCTAACTCCCGGCAGGCATGCGTTACCATCACGGGTGATTCATTATTTTTCTGCTCAGACCGTGCCGGAGGCATCGGAGGATATGACATTTATCTAAGTACTAAATTCGGAGATGAAAACTGGGGTCCTGCCCAACACCTTGGCTCACAGATCAATACACCTTTTACGGAATCTTCTCCCTTTTATCATCTTACCGGAAAACTTTATTTCAGCTCTGAGGGTCACAGAGGATTTGGTGGATTCGACATATACCTGGCCGATGGGTCCTCTTTTGAAAAAGCTGAAATCTATAACATAGGAGCTCCATTCAATTCCAACAAGGACGACATGTTTTTCTTCATGGGTCAGCACAAGGGTTATATCTCCTCCAACAGGAAAGGTGGAGTGGGTAAAATGGATATCTACAGCTTCAACATCACCACGGAAAGAGACATGATCACCGAGATCGAATCTGATGAAGCTATTGCAGGTAGGAATTCCCTGTTCTCTGATGACTATGATTTCGACTCTGACAATGATGAGATGTTGAGTGAGATCATCAGTCACCTGATGGCATCGAATGTATCCAACATTGAGATGGCGCTCACCAATGAGCAGCTTTCATTTTACAACTCGTTGAGTAAAGATGACCAGGAGAGAATAGACAGGATTGTGAATGCCAGGGTAAGAAACCTCTCACAAAATGATTTGCAGGCAATCCGAGACGAGGATGAGTTCTTTTACTCGCATATGAGTTCAGACGATAAGCGACATGTAGACAATCTGGTATCTGCTTACGTTCGGGAAGATGGACTTGGTTTGAGTATTGGAATAGACCAGCAAGAGCAGGATTTCTATGAGGATCTTTCCGTAGGTGACAAAGAAAAGGTGGACATGATCATAGCTTCAAGGATGAAGCAGGCCCACGACTTTACCTACCCTATGGAAACATATGACAAGATCAGCAGTCTCAACAAAGCGTAGATCAGCTGTCATACAAGGTGATCAGTGAGAAAAAGAACATTGGAAACATGTCTCTGGCCTTTAACGAAAACCTGTTCATCAGAAATAACCAAAATAACCCTGAGATAGTCAATAATTCCATCAAGGAAAAGATTTATAACCTCGCTGATGATCCTAAGTTTGAGCTTCAGGAGGAAGATCGGATTTTCTACCAGAACCTGGACACCCGACAATTAGAAGCCCTAAATAACATTGCATCAAGCATTATCCTGAATAATGTCAACGATCTGGAAAAAAATATCTCTAAGGAAGACAGAGCTATCTATGCATCATTTAGTGGCAATCAGAAACAACAACTGGATAAAATCCTGACCAAGATCATCAATAATACCGTGAAAGCTGACCTGTATCTTGGAGAAGTTAATTTTGAGAAAAACGAACTGGCTGTCGCTAAACTTAACCGGGACATCGAAGCAGCGTTCAACTTTCTGAAAGCAAATGATCAGGCTTTGTTCAGTACTTTTTCAGAAGATAAAGAGCAGGCTATCAAGCGATTTATCTCAGTAGCAGATCCCTGGGTGGATAGTCCTGACAATATTTACCTGCCGGAGACAGAGATTTCTCAACCGACAAGCCTTGTGAATCGAGGACCAATGATCTCAGACGTTCGTTCCGGTGTGTCGGCTAACCCCAGAGCCGGCAACAGGACTACTACAACACCGGGAGGTAGCACTTCATCCCCCGGATCATCCAGTTCACCAATTACAGCGATCTCAAACACAAATATTAGTACTTATGAAAATCTGTCTCCCCAGGAAAAAGCTGCTGTAAACAGGTCAATTGCTGCCAACCTTGTAACTAAGGCATACAGAGAAAATCCTAACCTTCCGGTATCTGACAACTCGTTCGTTGCAGGACTAAACAATACTCAGAAGTCCTATATAATTGTACTGTCCAAGCAGTTATCAGGTACTCCACTTACTGACGCCGAAAAAGCACTCCTGATGAGCGCGCAATCCTATTATGACCAACTGCCGGCTAAAGAAAAAGCAATATGGAGCAGAAGCATTGCCAAAGAAACACTCAAAGCAAATCGCAATGGAAACGAATACAGCATCAGCGAAGCTGATAAAGCCATCCTGGCGAGTCTTTCAACACTGGAACAGTCAGCGATAAATGAAATAGAAACTGCTCTTATCAATGATCAATCCATCACCCTTGGACAGCTGGCCAACAGAACATCGGTAGGGTCAGAAAACCGGCAGGCCGGTGCCATCAATAGCGAGTTGGCAAATAACTTTAGCCAGGTCAATGTATCGGGAAAACTATTGTATGTCAATAACCAAGGCCCTGTAGCCAATAAAGTAGTAAACCTGGTTTCGAGTAATGGAGTTATTATTCAACAGGTCACCACTAAACCTGACGGCAGTTTCCTTTTTGCGGGGGTACCCAATGCAGATTATCGGGTAGAATTTAATGACCCGAGTAGTATTCAAAGTGATGCTTTTATGAGTGACCTCACTGTTCGAGGTACCGGCCCCTCAGCCATCAATACAAACAAACCGGGCAACCCTGTAACACAGGAGGATATCAATTATTATAGCTCCCTCACTGCTGACAAGAAGAAAGCCATCGACATGGGGATTTCAGCAGCACTGATCAGCGACATATATGCCAAAAACCCACAAATGGTACTAACAGACCAGGCTTATTTCAATACGTTGAGTCAGGAAGAGAAAGATTTTATCAAGATCCTCGCAAAAGAGTTGAAAGGTGAACCAATTCAGGAAAGTGAATATTTACTTAAGGCAACAGCAGACTCTTATTATGCTCACCTGATCCCTTCCGAACAACCCATCTGGAACAGACTTATTGCTGCAGAGGCACTTCAGCAATATAAAAATGGCAATCAGTTTTCTGTCAATCCCAAAGACAAGGCTATTCTGGACGGGATGTCATATGCCGAGAAAAATATCTATGAGCGCATTAAAACTGCAAGATCACTGGACGAGCCTATGTTCGGTGAGCAACTTAATGCTGGACCGGAACTACTCTCATCCATACCAGAAAATTCCACTCGCAATGTGAGTGTCATCAACGGAAGGCTTGCTTCTGTTAAATCAGACATTCCAGTATCCAATCAACCGGTGGTGCTGTTGGATAAGAACAACAATGTCATTTCATTATCGAGGACCGATAGCAATGGTCAATTTGAGTTTGACAATGTGACCCAGGGTGAATACACTGTGGCTATGGGTGAAGGTTTTGATGAAGGTGCCAAACATACCTATGTAAATCAACTGGTATTTAAAGACCGCCAGGGTAACGTATTACTATCCACACCTGATACGAGCCAACCTAAGGCAGCTTCTAACCTGATGACTGCTGATATTACCTTTTATGAAACCTTGAGCCCTCAAAGCAGAAAAGCCATTGATCGTAGCATCGCGGCCGAATTGTTAACTGAAGCGTACCAACAAAATTCCAACCTGATCGCCCAGGATGATAAGACTTACAGATCACTGAGCAAAAAAGAGCAGGAATTTATTGAAATACTGGTAAATGACTTAAAAGGCGAAACGCTCTCGAAAAATGAGGTGAACACCCGGGCAATTGCTTACTCCTACCTCAGGCAACTACCTGCGGCTGACAAGCAGGTTTGGAACAGGCTTGTTTCCAGAGAAGCATTTAATGATACGCGGTCAGGTTATACATACCAACCAACTTCTGCAGACCAACAGGTCATTGCTGGCCTGAGTGCATATGAACAAGGGATTTATGACAGGATAAAAGAAGCCAGAAAAGTGAATGGTGCGTTGGTAGATGGAGCCATCACTTCTGATGATCCCAAAGGCACATTGCTTAATCTGCCTGATATTGTGGCTAATCCCGGTGAAATGGTGGAGGTGTCAGGGGCTATTACCAGCTCCCAAAAGGGAATTATCTCAAATGTCCAACTGGCGCTTCAGGGACCTGATGGAAACATTGTTGCACGGACAACAACAGGATCAAAAGGACAATTTAGCTTTGATCGAACGGCACCGGGAGACTACACCATTGTAGCTATCAATCCGGAATCGGCCAAAAGCACCTATGTGAGTGATCTGGCCTTGAAGAATGTTCGAACTGATAACATCCTGGCCACCAATGAAGAGGTAGCTGATATCAGCCCTGAACTTCTCACTCCTGAGACCATCAGGGCTTACGAGAATCTGTCCAGGTCGGAACAAAAGCAGATTGACAGACTCATTGCATTTGAATATATCGTAGATGCGTATAAGAAAAACCCCTCACTTAAATCTGCAGACGCCCAGGCGGTCAGACAGTTGACCGCCCAGGAAGAAAGATATGTGAAGATCCTGACCATGGACCTTCAGGGACAAGAGCTATCTCAAGGTGAGCAACAGCTGCTTTCTACAGCCTACTCGTATTACTACAACCTGGCACCCAGCAGGAAAGCTAGTCTCAACCGCATAATCTCAGATGATATTTTTGGGGATGGCAAGCAAAGTGGAAACTATCGACTTGCAAGCAACGATGCTACCTACAAGAATACCATGGACCCTGCCACTCGCAGAATGTACGAAAACATCAAGGCATTCAGATTCAATAATGAAAGAGTACTCAGTGAAAATCTCGAGGTGGAATCACGAGATATTGGAAACCGCCAGGTGATCCTGAATATGCCTAGCTACACCAACCAGGAATATAGCAGGCTGACAATTACAGGTCAGCTTATCAATTCCGAAACAGGTCAGCCTGAAAGCACCAAATCGTTGAGGGTAGTAGATCAATCAGGTCTGATGATAGCCAGAACATTTTCAGGCTCTGACGGAACCTTCAAGTTCAATCAGATCAGGGCAGGAAATTACCACATCGAATTGGAACACCCAGGTCATGCAGGAGCTCATACAGACTCATATTTTGTAAAGGACCTTGAAATTACCGGTACTCATGGAATGACACACGCTCATCAACGTACTTTCAATATCTACTTTGATTCCAATGAGTCACAGCTACGACCAGAAGCCAGACGATCCTTACTTGATCTGATAGAGATCTCTAAGAAACAGGAGATTTATGTTGAATTGAAAGCTCATACCGATGACATTGGTAATCATCAGTACAATGACGCCCTGAGTGGTAAGCGAGGTGTGGCTGCAATGGATTTCCTCAGACAATATGGTTTGCCTGCAGTTAATATCACTTTATCATCCTATGGGAAGAGCGATCCAATTGCTCCCAATACGGATGAATATGGCAGACAGTTTAACCGACGGGTGGAAGTGATCATAAAATCTCATGACCCCATCAACTACCACCCACCTACTGTCTATCTTATCAGACCTAAGGCTACGCTGTACAGCATTTCAAAAAACTTCAACATGAGTATTGAAGAGGTGATGCGACTGAATGGTCTTACACAGGCCAGTTTGCATGCATATAAGCCGCTGAGAATAAACAACCCGATGGGTTACAGACCGAACCTTGATATGCTGGTGGAATTGAACGAATCGGTGAGTACTGGCAACAGCTTTAAGTATACAGTGAAAGCAGGTGAGAATGTCACCACCATAGCAGAGAAGTTTAACCTTCCTGAGGAGCTGGTGCTGGAGATGAATGACCTGACATCTGTGAATGTAAACAAAGGCCAGGTATTGAATATCTATGTAAGATTCTAGAATAACGCGTTGTTCATCTTTCTCAAGGTCTGATCTCCTGAGAGAAAATAAACCAGCGAAAGCTCAAAGGCAGGTGTCACATCAATAGCCTGATCGTCTACAAACAGGTTTGAGTTCAGGTCGTAGCTTCCCCTGATGGCAAGTGTATTCCATTGTAAACCACCCAAAAAGCTAAATGATTCTCTCAACCGATACCAGGAGCCTAAAAGCAGTTGAAACCCCTTCGAATTTGAAGTAAACCTGGCAGTACTGACAAAACTATAGGCAAAATGAAATCCTACAATGGTAGAGACAGTACCTCTCGTTACTTGAAAAAGGACATTTGGTAAAACATATAAATTCCCTGTTCTTACTTCCATTCCACCATGATACTTTATTATCATTTTCCTTCCGGATTTGTCAAAACTAAAAGCATCATTGGGTTTATTGACATTATAAATGGCAATGCCGGAAAAGGCACTATAATTATGCAAAAGGTAATTACGTTTGCGATTATAATAATACATGGCCCCTACATTGAAAGTGAGCCTATTGGCACTGTTGTCAAACTCAGTAACCGGTGCCGGTACAAAAGTATTGTAGCCATCGAATACATACTGACTAAACTGTGAGCCCCATTTGAAATTTGAAGGGGTAAACGCAGATCGGGCATATCCTCCCTGTACACCTACCGCAATGAGATCTGAACCCAAAAGACCCAGGGTGAAGTTTTGAGAGTATGTTAAATATATTCCGTTTTCAGCGTACAGGCCATCATCAATTGTCTGATTGAATGCCATCAGCCCAATTCCTGCAACATTATCTGAAACCTGATCCAGCTTCAACGGAAAGACCAATGACACCTGTGATGTTTGAATGGAGGCTTCCCGTAAATCCTGCCTCTTGTAATTCAAATTCAAAGCCAGGTCTGTATATGAAGATGCATATGCCGGATTCATGTAAATGGATGATAACATGAACTGTGAAAAGTCATCTTCCTGCGCTTCAACACTGATGAAGCACAATACTGATAACAGCAATATGGTCGCTTTCCTGATCATCGAATTAAGAAGATCTTATCTTGTTTTACTGTGGTTTGCACTGTCTCTGGATCTACTCCAACTGGTTCCAGTTTGTAGGTGATTTGATAAAAATAGACTCCGCTAGGTTCTTCATTTCCTGTCCTCCTATTTGTTCCATCCCAGCCAATTTGTGTTGCTTCGGCCAGATCCGTAGTTTCATAGACCAGAATTCTTTTCCTGTTGTAAACTCTCATAGAAAAATCCTCACTTGATACCCTTGCTCCAAAAAAGCGAAAACTTTGATTCAATGGATCGGATGCGTTGGGAGAAAATGCTTCGGGGAAATAGGCTACCCCAGCATCAGGTACCTGGGGTGCAAGGGCCAGGGCAAAATATCGGATATTGGATGTGTCTGAAAATAACAGCAGACTGTCACTTAATATGCGACCATAGGAAATGGAATCGGTGTTTTCCAATGATGCCACACCTAGTGTACCAAACTCCCCTCCTGCACTATCTGCATAAGCAATTACCGGAGAATCATTGGTCGCATTCACCTCATTGGAAATGGTAAAATTTTCCAGGTCTTCATCCATAAAATCGAGAAACAATCGGGAACCATCATAGCTTCCACTTAGCAACTCCACTAACCACAGACCATAAGATGAAACCCCGATAAGATCACTGTTGGGGATAGGGTCTGTAGGGTTGGTCCAGATATGATTAACAGCCAATTCGGTATTAACCCCCTCGATATTATCAAATTCCACTGGTCCAAAGTGTCCGTTGTTACCTACTGGAAAATATCGAAATCCTGTCCCCCTGCTGACCAGGGAACCATCATAGTAGGACGTCTCGGATCCTCCGGTAGCATCGGCATCGTCGAGTATCAGTGTGCGATCTACAACAGATCTCAATATACCTGATTGAAGGTCCAGGGACTCACTTACAATGATCTCAGGAGAATTCAAGGTAACTGGACCAATACCTGCAACCGTGATCCCCGTCACCAGCATGGCATTATCATTAAATTGCTGTGCCCCACTCCCGTTGAAAAAAAGCGTGGCATCTACAAAGTTTGAGACACTGTTGTTAGTCCAATCACCACCCAGGTATACAGTACCAGCACTTGTCAGGCTGTTGTCATTGACACCATTCCCGGTAATGAGGATCTCTGAGTCTTCAGCCAGGCCAATAATCCCAGCATTATTCAGGTCCTGACCGGTCTCCAGGCCACTACCCTGAGAACCAGCTATAATCCCATTATTCTGAATATCTCCTTCAGCATGTATCCTTGCATCATTGGTCAGCGTGATGGTTGCACCAGGAGGAACATAGAGGTTTTGGGAGTATCCTGTAAGCACAAACAGGATTGAGAGTAGTAATGATAATATGTGAACATACTTTCTCAATGGACTATCGAATTAAATGGCCTGAGAAAAATGAACGAGCTCTACCAGCAGAAATAGTTCTATTTCCAGGAGTATTAAACTCTACGTATACTTCATCTCCAGCCCCCAACTGAAGTGTCTTACTAGTATTGAAAGAATTGGTACTGACTGTTCCAATTCCGGTTGCTCTTACAACTTCTGTAGGTGAACCATCATTAACAAAAAGGGAAAATGAAAGTGTCTCTCCTGTTGCATTTACAAAACCTACCTCTAATTGTACCTCAAAATGATATAGCCCATCAACAGGAGCAGTAAAACTGTAATTTGAAGCTGAATTATCAAAATCTCCATTTACATCAAATGCCTCAGTATTAAACTGAACCAATACACTTCCATTAACAATTTGCGAGGAACCAAGATATGCTTCAAATCCAACTGCAGTAACCAATTGAGGGTTTCCTGAAGCATCTGTGGTATAGGTTTTATTTGCATCACCGGCTCCTGCGGTACCCAGTTTATCCGTAGTTACAGCATCATCAACAATCTCACTGGTATTGACTGAACCTGGTCCAAGATCATCAGTGGTGAGCGAGTTATCCGTTACCTCACTTGAACCAATTGAACTTAGTGTAGATAATGAGCCAAGACCTAATGTTGTCCGTTGAGCAGCAGCATTAGCATCATCCAAAATGGCCCTACCAGCTGCCGTTAAGTCCGTCACTGCATAAGTATCTGAAGCAGTTGTATAAACCATCTGATCAGCAGCAGTTGTTAGCCCGGAAATTGAATTCAATCCCGCATCATAAGCTTGAACATCAGTTCCAATTGCTAATCCAAGGTTTGACCTGGCTGTTGAATAATCCGCTGATCCAAGTAGTGATTGAATATCAGCACTTGGAGTGATACCTGCATAGGTGGTTAGGTCGGCATCGTATGCCTGAACGTCTGTTCCTATTGCTAATCCAAGACTTGTTCTTGCTGTAGCTCCTGACTCAACTATCCAATTGGTACCATCCGCAACAATGATATTGCCATCTGTTACTGCTAAACCTGAGATATCATCAAGTGCCTGATCCCATGCCTGGATGTCTGACCCTATATCTATACCTAATGTTGTTCGCTGAGCAGCAGCATTTGCATCATCTAAAATAGCTCTTCCAGCGGCAGTCAAATTCGTTACTGCATAGGTGTCGGAACCAGTTGTATAAACCATCTGATTAGCAGCGGTTGTTAGCCCGGAAATTGAATTCAATCCTGCATCATATGCTTGAACATCAGTTCCAATTGCTAATCCAAGGTTTGACCTGGCTGTTGAATAATCCGCTGATCCAAGTAGTGATTGAATATCAGCACTTGGAGTGATACCTGCATATGTGGTTAAGTCGGCATCGTATGCTTGAACATCAGTTCCAATTGCTAATCCAAGACTTGTTCTTGCTGTAGCTCCCGACTCAACTATCCAATTTGTACCATCCGCAACAATAATATTGCCGTCTGTTACTGCTAAACCAGAGATATCATCAAGTGCCTGATCCCATGCCTGTATATCCGACCCTATATCTATACCTAACGTTGTCCGTTGAGCAGCAGCATTAGCATCATCTAAAATAGCTCTTCCAGCTGCCGTTAAGTCCGTCACTGCATAAGTATCTGAAGCAGTTGTATAAACCATCTGATCAGCAGCAGTTGTTAGCCCGGAAATTGAATTCAATCCCGCATCATAAGCTTGAACATCAGTTCCAATTGCTAATCCAAGACTTGTTCTTGCTGTAGCTCCTGACTCAACTATCCAATTGGTACCATCCGCAACAATGATATTGCCGTCTGTTACTGCTAAACCTGAGATATCATCAAGTGCCTGATCCCATGCCTGGATGTCTGAACCGATATCAATACCCAGGTTTGTTCTTGCTGTAGCAGCATCACTAGCACCAGTACCACCATCAGCAACAGCTAAATCAATGATTCCTGTAATAGACCCACCATCTATATCAATTGCACTGGTCTGAACAACTCCAGTTCCATTTGGAACTAACAGTATGTTACCATTTGCATTTGTTGAGGATATGGTATTTCCATCAATTCTTAAATTATCAATATCTAGTTCACCCGTATTGGTAGCAGTAATAAATGGAGCACCCGCATCCTGAATAACAAAATCACTTGTCTCACTTAAATTAATGGTTACATTTCCGCCGCTATTTGTAGCTGTAATGGTATTTCCATCATCATAAGCTGCCTGCAAATCCTGATTTCCTACCTGGGTATCGACATAAGCTTTGATTGATTGCTGAGTAGCCAACCTGATGTCCGAGTTCGAGGCCATGTTATCTTCATCCAGAACACCAGATCCGGCGACACCGCCAGTTCCCGCATTTAGGACAATACCAGTTGCAAGAGTAGAATTACCTATGGTGATTGTCCTGCCATTAGTAGTTCCTGTTCCAATATTTACGGCCCCATCATCAGTATCATTTGCCAGACTTATAGCACCTGCTACGGCATTGATCTCAATATTATTTGCGGCTGCATCAAGGGTAATTCCAGTGCCTGCATCTACTGCAACAGTTGAATTAGCATCTATATCTATACCACCTGCTGTAGCATTTAAGTCTAATGCACTTGCTGAAGTCCCTGCTGAATTGATGATCGTTTGCGCATCACCAAGTGTTCCCAGGGTTAATGAATTTCCTCCGGACGTATTAAAATTTGAGGCACCACCAGCATCCAATGATAACCCATTTGTAATGTCTGCTTCCAAAGATCCGGCATTAATATCCACAAGAGCTCCTACTGTAGTCAAATCAATTTCATTGCCATTCCCCACCACATTTACACCATCAACTCCGTTCACAATAACAGTTCCGCTGGTGATGGTAGACAATGTCAAATTATTGCCATCTACAGTAAAGTTTGATGCACCACCGGCATCCAGTGATATGGCTTCTGTACCAGATATATCCAACGGATTACCACCGGAAGTAACAATTGTGTTTCCATCATCATAAGCTGCTTGCAAATCCTGGCTGTTTACCTGATTATCCACATAGGCTTTGATTGACTGCTGAGTAGCTAGCCTTATGTCTGAGTTTGAAACCATATTGTCCTCGTCCAAAACTCCTGTACCTGTCACTCCTCCTGTACCTGTATTTAATACGATTCCACTGGAAAGAGTAGAATTACCAATGGTGATTGTCCTGCCGTTGGTAGTCCCTGTCCCAATGTTTACGGCACCATCATTAGCATCATTGGCCAAACTTATGGCACCTGCTGCCGCATTGATCTCAATATTATTCGCAGCTGCATCAATGGTAACTCCAGTGCCTGCATCTACTGCGACGGTTGAGTTGGCATCTATGTCTATTCCACCTGCTGTAGCATTTAAATCAAGTGCACTTGCAGTTGTTCCAGCTGAGCTGATGATCGTTTGAGCATCACCAACAGTTCCTAAGGTCAAGGTATTTGT
>JAHCMM010000258.1 GCA_019192515.1 Cyclobacteriaceae bacterium SS2 | reverse complement strand
GGTTCAGCACTGTTTTGTACTACCTGCACGCCTGAAGCAGCATTCTGCAATAACTGGTCGATTGAATTGACACCTTCTTTTTGTAATTTGTCTGTATCGATACTGCTCACAGAGCCTGTAACATCACTTTTACGTACTGTTCCATATCCTACCACCACGATTTCATCCAATTGCTCAGTATCGAGCTGCAACTGCGGATTAATGGTTGTTCTGTTGTTTACTGGAATCTCTATTGACTGGTACCCAACAAATGAAATCTGTAATACAGCACCATCTCCTACGGTCAATTGATAGTTTCCATCAATATCTGTGATCGTGCCATTTGTGGTTCCCTTCTCGAGTACGGCAGCTCCAATAAGTGCTTCACCGGTTTCATCAGTCACCTTTCCGGAAATACTTACCTGCACTGGCACTTCATCAAATACCTGAGGCATCGCAGCATCCTGGACAACATTTTTAAAGCTGATGGTTTCATTTACCCGCTTAATGGAAACTCTGGCCTGGATAGAGATCTCATTTAATAGATCTTCCATACTCCCAACCGGCTGATTAAAAGCAAGTGTGATTCCCCTGATATCTTTTCTGGAATAGACAAAAGTGAATTTGCCCGATCTTTCTACCTCATCGATCAGATCCTGAAGACTCATGGTCTTGGTGAGGGTAAACTCGATCGGGATATCTTTCAGCAACTTCCGCTGCCCGATTGACTCAGCTGCAAACACCATGGTGAGTGACATGCAGACCGCTGTCGCATACATCGCTAATCTCGACATGCGAATAATTAATTTTCGTAGATTTGTACTCATACAAGTTTAGGGTTTGTTGAAACTTTAAACATTTGAGAGTTGAGTCCTCGCCAAAGTGCCTCAGCTCTCTTTTTTTTTGCATTATCTTTATTTGATCACTATTCCATTTTCATTGATCTCATATTTAAATTCATAGGAATAAGCTAGATTTTCCATCACATTCTTGAGTGATGGATTATTGAATTTCGCCGTGATCTGTTTGTTAGTATTTCGCTTATTCATGATCACATATTCCTTATCAAACCACTTACCAATCAAAGCCATGGCTTCCTCAAGATTGAGGTCGTTGAAAGACAAATAATTATCGATCCATCCATATGCCAACTGAGCATCTGAAATAGCTTGTTTGCTAAACGATCCATTGGCATTGGAGAAAATCAGCTTTTCCTGCTTTATAAGTACCGTACCCAAGGTCTTTGCAGAATTACTAACCGATACTTTTCCTGTCCGCACAGCCACACTAGCTGCCTGCTGATCCGGATAGGCATTAACGTTAAAAGAAGTACCCAGCACCTCTACCTCCAGGTTTCCCGAAAAGATCTTGAAGGGCCTTGTCTCATCCCTTTCGACCTCGAAAAAAGCTTCTCCGGTTAGTTGAATGTCCCTGGATTGATCACCAAAATTGCTTAAGTAGCTGATCCGGCTATCTGAATTCAATTTGACCATTGATCCATCTGGTAGCTTCACGGTCAGCTTCTGGCCACGCTCAGCAACCTTTTCAATAATCGTGGGTTTATCTACTATCGCTACCTGGTCGTCCAGAGTAATCTGATCCTTCAGGAGATAAAACGAAATTCCGAGCACTGCAACAAGAACAGCGGCTACTTTTAGCCAGGTCCAGCTAAAGATTTCCCTCTCGTATGAAGGGCTTCCATTCTGATGTGGCATTTTCTGCCAGACCTTGTGCTTGAGCAGATCGACATCAAAATCAGATAGTTTCCAGTGACCAATAAAGTTTTTGAATAGTCGGGCATTCTCTGGATCCTCATTGATCCATTCCTGCAACCTGAGCTTTTCCGCTTTGGTAAGTTTATTCCGGACGTATTTATATATGAGCTCCTCCATTTAGATGATTGCTTCATCCAGAAGAGCGGTAAGGGCTAAAAGTGTGAAGAGAATTTTAAATATTTCGTATTTATCCAAACATTTGAATGCTTTATTTGAAATATTCAAAATTTATTACACCAATGTTGAATATAATTCAATCGAAAAATGTGGGGCACTCAAACAAAAGAAAGTATTCCCGACAAGATCAAAGCTGTTATCAAAAGTGCTTTACCCAGCTTAATGATTTTGTCCTCCTCAGACTCCTGCTGATTTTTCAAAGCTGTTTTAAATGCCTTGATCACATTGCTAAGGTGTTTTCGGACTGTTGCCTGGTTCATGTCCAGCTCCTTCGCAATCTTTTCATTGGAGTAGCCTTTGTTCCTGGCCATGTCATAGACCAGCTTTCCATAAGGTGTCAACGACTGTACCACCTGGTTGATCACGGATTCCAACTCCTTCCCGATCAAGATATTTTCCGGATTTAAAGCCTGGGGGTATTTTGATTCATCAATAGGCCCTAATGTTTCCTTCCGTGATTTTTTGATTTTTTTAATGGTCAGGTGCTTGACAGATTGCACCAGATATGCCTCTACATTATTTATCTCATCAAGTTGATCTTTCCTGTTCCAAAGTGAAATAAAAACTTCAGAAACCACATCCTCTGCTGTTGCCTTGTCCTCAGCAATTGAAAAAGCGTACCTCAAAAGCCCCTCAAAATGGTCATTATAAATGGCTTCAAACCATTTATCGCTTCCGGGCTCATGAGCATTTTTATGGATGGTGAATTGCATATTTGGGATAATGTGCTGCCTAAAGATGAGGATAATTATTGAATTGGTAAAATGACAGATACTTATCTGTTTGCCATTAAAAATCCAACCACCAAAAATACAGGATATTAAAATCTGCTATTTTGGCTCACCTCTTTCCCCTATCTATATTCCAGGTGGAAATCCTCAAAAAGTGCGGTATTATCTCCTGATACAGAATCCGCATTCACAAATAAACCTACTCGTTGACCCCATGACCACCAGGCCAGGTTATCTCCCTCAATCACCTCACTACTATCTTGCTTGCTGGTTATTTTCGACCAGCTTTTACCCGTATCATGGCTATATTGAAAAGTGATCTGGTGACCTTCTTCCACATCTGCTTTTAGCTTTAGCTTACCGGGGTTTTCCAACCTAAGACGGTTGAGTTCTGTATACACTCCGTCATCAATCTTCCACAAAATCAATTCATTTCCTTTCAATCCCAAACCCAGGGAATTATCCCCTGTGACATAGAATAGCAATCCTTTGAAAGCATCGTTTTCCGAATTCAGCAGTGTTGTGACCGTAAAGTCTGCGTAATCGGGAGCTATTCCAATCATTGAGCCAATTTGCTTACCTCCATCCTCAGGCACATCGGTCAACAACAATTTACCATCTGTAGTTTTTGCATGATGAGATGAATTGTTTGGGACATTGTAAAGCCACCACCTGCCCAACATATTGGAATCAAACTGATCATGAATATCATACTTGAGCGCTTCCCCAACGGCTCCCTGATCAATATCAAAAAATGGCCAGGCAGTATCATCATCCCATTTCAGCTCACTGATAAGTGAGGAGCGTCCCATATACGGAAAACCCTTTGTCGAATATCCATGATAGACATAGTACCATTTATTATCAGACTCAACTGCAGTGCCGTGCCCCGGACATTTCCAATTGGCATTGCTAACCAGGATCGGGTTGCCCTCAAACTTCTCCCAGGGCCCCTTAATGCTTTTTGATCTTGCCACTCCTACCTGGTAATCACAATTTTTACCACAACAGGCATTGCCTGAATAGATCAGATATAGAAAGCCATTCCGTTCAACAATGCATTGCCCTTCGATACCCCCTCTTTCCCAACTATCAGCTTCGGCAGTGACCACCTCAAATGCCTCACCCTCCACCTTAAGACCATCCGCTGAAAGTCTCGCTCCTAAAATTTGAATTGGTTTATCCCGAGTAAGTCCATACGCCTTCCAGGTCAGGTAAAGCCTACCATCTTCCTCATGAACGAACGCGTCGATGGCTTCATCTCCCCACTCCAGTAGCATTCCTTTGTCTATAAATCCATTTTTTGGATCCTCCGATACAGCTACGCCAATTGCAGAAGTCCCTGACTTACTCCGGGCGGTGTAATAGTTATAAAAAGTGCCTTCATGATAGAAAAGCTCGGGTGCCCAATAACTTGACATCGTCCAGGAGGGTCTTTCCATGAAAGTATAATTCACAAATGTCCAGGTTTTGAGATCCTCCGACTTGTAGATGGGAAAAAAGGGTCCCCAGTCATTGGATGATCCTGTCACATAATAAGTACCATTCACTTCAATAATGGAGGGATCAGGCAGTTCACCTGCCAAAAGTTGTCGTTGAGTACCTGGGACAGGCTTTTGGTTACATCCTAATAGCAGGGCACAGCATCCCAGAAATATTAGTTCTTTCATTGAAAATTGATGTCGGTTTTGGGTAATTGTCTTCAGAGCTCTAATATGAATGGAAAAATATCATAATCACCCAAAATGTAATAAAATATCATTCAATTGGGATGAACCTCTACTTCCATATCCACTTGAAACCAATCAGTCCAAGTATTCGGTTTTCACTATCCGCGAGTCAAACCGGAAAAAATCTTTTTACTACATTTGATCGGAGGAGCGTCAGCCCCGTTAACATTAGCCCTAAAACACATGAACAAAAGCAGTCAACACGGTATGGACCGCCGTTCCTTTCTCAAAAAAAGCAGTGCAGCAAGTCTCGCTGGTATGGGAGGCCTCTATGCTATTAATGATCTTGAACTGGTAAAACCACAAAAAAACATGAAATTCCAAATCGCCCGGGTAAGCTCAGACTTTGAACGTGAAGCCTTGTATCCTTATCGATTCAAAGGAGGTGCCATCACCGAGTGTTGGCAGACGATGGCGATGCTGGAAAATGCAAATGGTATCCGCAAGATCGGGCTTGCTACCCAGGGAATCCTCTGGTCAGATGCAAAAGTATTTTTCGGTCACTCAGAGAGTGCGGGTAATGCGCTGATGTATGCCATGTCCGAACGGGCACTCCAGATGATCAATGGGCAGCAGTTTAGCAACCCAGTGGAGATGGTGGATAGCGTCTTACCTGAGTTGCTCGAATACGGAAAGAAGATCACTGGCAATCCTGAGTTGAGAAAGACCTTTGGGCTGAATGCGCTGGTGGGTGTCGACAACGCCGCCTGGCTGCTTTATGCTGCTGAAAACAACATCACTGACTTTGATGATATGATCCCGGCAGAATACAAGCCTGGACTTTCTGCAAAACATGATAAGGTAGCCAGCATCCCGTCTTTCAGTGCAGGTACTTCTGTGGAAAAAGTGAAAAAAGCCGCTGACGAAGGATTCTTCATGCTGAAGCTGAAGATCGGGTCTGCTGGCACGCAGAAAGAGATGCTAAAACAAGACATCGAGTTTCTGGAAGGTGTACACAAAGCTATCGGCAAGTATGAAACACCTTATACTCAAGATGGAAAGATCCCTTACTACTTCGATGCGAATGGTCGGTATGAGGAGAAGGCATCGCTCGAGCGTTTTCTGGACCATGCCAAAAAGATTGGTGCCTTTGACCAGATCGCTGTTATAGAAGAACCTTTCAGCGAGTTTAATGAGACTTATGTGGGTGATCTGGGTGTACGGGTAGCCGCTGACGAAAGTGCCCATACCCGAGAAGATGCTGGTAACCGAATCGAGCAGGGTTACCAGGCCATTGCAGTAAAAGCTATCGCGAAGACACTAAGTGAGACTATGAAGATCACGCAGTTGGCTTATGAAAAGAATGTACCCTGCTTCTGTGCCGACCTGACGGTAAACCCTATCCTGGTAGAGTGGAACAAAAATGTCGCAGCAAGACTCCCGGCGTTCCCGGGTATGAAGCTTGGGCTTCAGGAAACTAACGGACACCAGTACTACAAGCAATGGGACCGCATGATGACCTATCATCCGAGAAAAGATGCTCCATGGGTAGTGACCAAAGATGGGGTTTACGAAACCGGAAAGCCATTCTTCGACGAAGATGGAGGTATCTTCCAGGATTCGAAGCATTACCAGGAAGTTTTTAAGGAGATATAGATTCCTTTGGGTAAAGTGGGTAAGAAACCGCTGAAAAGCGCGGGATTCTGTAATTAGTTAACCCACCTCCTGATAAAGCTTATATCCCCAGGCTGAAGTACATTTATGCCATGAACTCGGCCATCATTTACATTGGCTTTGCACAGGCACTGTATTCATCACTTCTGTTTTTCCTAAAGAGACCACTAAAAATTGCAGATGTGATCCTGGCCCTGTGGCTGATCGCCATCTCAGCTATGTTCGGATTGAATATTTACCAGGAGGTTAATCAGATCATTGGGGACTCGTGGACGTTTTCGCTGCCATTGCTATTGTCCTATCCCCCCTTCTTATTTCTTTATAGTAAATACATCACTACCCAATTCGATCGATTCAGATCAAAGGATTTAATACATGGACTGCCAATACTCCTGATCGTTCTCATCATCATGATCTTTGGCATGATTAAACCCAATGACGAATTATTTGAGCTGAGAAGTGTAATAGGCAATTTTTTCATGACATCCCTGTGGGGATATGGGATACTTTCCATCCTCATCGTGATCAAGCACAAAAAGCAACTCAAAAATAATTATTCATACAGCTCTTCCAGGATCAACCTCACCTGGTTGATGGTGGTGATCATTTCCTATATCGTGGTCTTTAACCTGACAGTTGTTGTGAGTTTGCTGACTGAATATGGTGTGATCCATCTGGATGCAGATCAGGTTAGAAATCCGATACTGCTGGCTTATGTTTATGTGATCGGAATCTGGGGACTGAGACAACACCAGCTTTCATCTGATGGAATCACCTTGAATTCGGTCCGGGATCTTACGTTCAAACCTTCATCAGACAGATATCAAAAGTCAGGCCTTAAACCTGATCTTGCTAAAACATATGTTAACAAACTGGTCAATTATATGAATGCCTCCGAGGCCTGGAAAGACCCGGAGCTTTCAGTGGAAAAGCTGGCTATGCAAACCCAAATTCCCAGGCATTACATCACCCAGGTACTGAACGAAAACCTGGGAAAGAATTTCTACACGTTCGTGAATGAATATCGGACTGCTCACGCCAAAAAACTTATTGTCTCACCCGATTACCAGGCCTGGTCATTTGTAGGTATTGCAAACGAATGCGGCTTCAACTCCAAGACAGCTTTCAATAACTTCTTCAAGAAAGCCTCCGGGATGACGCCGAGTGAATATAAGAGTTCACAGCTTGCTACAGTGTAGTTGAGAGGAGTCGTAGCACCACTCCAAGTGGTGCCACGACTCCTTGCAACTACCTGTAAACCAACTCCCTACAGAATGCGAACACCTTTCCCATACCANGTGAACACCCTCACGTTATTTCAAGCCTTAAAACCCAATTGTTGCATATATCATTGTTCTTGCAAATCGGTCACGAGTGGCCGGAATTGATTTAGTGAAATAGAATAAACAACTACGAATATGCTATCAAAACTGACATTAACAGCGATCATTTTTATTACCAGTCTTTTACCAGGGACTGCACCTGATGAAACAAATAAAGTATCTCTTGATCTGGCTAACCTCAAGCAGGTAGCAGAAGTGGATGAGCGATTTCAATCCTACAACGTGGAGATGTGCGAGGTTGTCGGGGGAGATTTCTGGATCCCTTATGAGTTACTGGATCCAGAGAAGGTAAAGACGGGAGGGTTTGCAGCACTTAAGCGCACCATCGCGGCCATTGATCTTTATGATAAGAAACTGGTTACACTTGCCTCAGCTCTGGGACCAACCTACGTTCGGGTGAGTGGTACATGGGCCAATACCACCTACTTCCAGGACAATGATGAGTCTAAGCTAACGGAAGCGCCTGCAGGATATGAAAATGTGCTGACCAGAGCAGAATGGAAAGGAGTCATGGACTTTTGTAAAGCCGTGGATGGAAAGCTGGTCACCTCTTTTGCCATTAGTGACGGGATCAGAGATGCTGATGGAAACTGGACGCCCGCACAGATCGAACCATTGGTGAATTATACCAAAGCCATAGGCGGAGAAATTTATGCTGCGGAAATGTTTAACGAGCCTTCTCATGCAAGCTACGGAGGTGCTCCTGAAGATTATGATGCTGAGTACTATGCAAAAGACTTTGCCTCTTTCAAAAAATTCGTTGATGAATCTATTCCGGACATGAGAATCATGGGCCCCGGGTCAACCGGTGAAGGAGGGATCATTCCTGGGAATGAGCATATGACCACAGATATGATCTTGTCAGAAGCTCAAAAGCCTGAATTCGAGATTTTCTCTTACCACTATTACGGAGGAGTCTCTAAAAGATGTGGAGGTCAGCTTACTCCTGAAAACGGACTTGATCCGGAATGGCTAAGCAAAACAGAGCTTGGACTGAAGTACTACGAAGAAGCGAGGGACAAATACCTGCCCGGAGCACCTATCTGGCTGACAGAGACGGCCGAAGCAGCATGCGGCGGCAACCCCTGGGCGAGTACCTATATAGACACTTTCCGGTACCTGGAGCAAATGGGAAGACTGGCTAAAAAAGGTGTGCAGGTCGTGATGCACAATACCCTGGCTGCTAGTGAATACGCATTGCTGGAACAGGGCACACACAACCCAAGACCCAACTACTGGGCAGCTCTGCTGTGGGGTAAACTGATGGGAACTCAGGTGTTTGATTCGCCAGCATCAGAAGAGGGCCTTGACATTTTTGTGCACAACCTTAAGGGGTCTACTCAAGGCAAAGCAGTGCTTATTGTTAATCCTACAGATGCTGAACAATCTGTAACAATACCGGGTAAAGCAGCACAATACCTGCTCACAGCTGATGAATTGCAAACCAAGACGGTTAAATTGAATGGAAAGGTACTGACACTGGCAGCAGACGGATCACTTCCCAAAATCAATGGGAAATCTGTGAATTCAGGAGAAGTGAAAATACCAGCCAGAAGCACGATGTTTTTAGCAGTCAGGTAAATCGCTACTAATGTTTGTAAAAAATAAAACGATTGTGGTAACGGGTGCCGGAAGTGGTATCGGCAGAGCTATTTGCTTACTTCTCCTGCAAAAGCAGGCTAACGTCGCTGCTGTCGATATCCATCCTGAGGCCCTGGAGGAGACACTAAAACTTGCTAAAGTGGATGCCAATCGTTACAAGGCTTTTGTATTAGATATTTCAGATAAAGATAAAGTGAATGCACTACCGGATCAGGTAGTGCAGCACTTTGGTTCAGCGGATGGCCTGATCAACAATGCAGGAATCATCCAGAAGTTTATTCCGGTGAACGAGCTTCCAATGGATGAAATCAATAAAGTCTTTAATGTAAACTTTTATGGGACGCTTTATATGACGAAAGCGTTCCTTCCAGTATTTCTAAAGAATAAGGAAGCGCACCTGGTCAACATCTCAAGTATGGGGGGCTTTATTCCTTTCCCAGGGCAAACCATTTATGGAGCTTCCAAAGCCGCAGTGAAACTTTTAACTGAGGGCTTGTATGCTGAGCTTAAGGACACCTCAGTCAAGGTTACGGTAGTTCACCCCGGGGCAGTGAATACTAATATTACGGAAAACTCTGGTCTGGGGAAACCCAAAGCGGATGCCAATTCCAAATCAGCAGCGAGATCACTCACTCCGACAAAGGCAGCTGAGATCATCATCAAAGCCATGGAGCGAAACAAATTCAGGGCAACTGTCGGCAAAGATGCCTCCTTATTGGACCTGCTCTATCGAATGAGTCCAAGAAGAGCCACCAACTTCATAGGGAAGATGATGAAAAAGAGTATCCCACAGTAAAACGACTTTAAAATCTTTTGTTATGAACAAATCAATTATCATTTACCTCTTGCTGTGCAGGGAAAACCTGTTACATCTCAAAGGTTGAGGTGTTTTGGGATGAGAATGGACCATATTTAAAGTAATTATGAGAAAAGCTATTATACTTTCACTCGCAATTTTATCTACTCTGCTCCTGACTGGGCAGACTAAACAGGCTCAGCACAATTGCCGTGTGATCATTGACAATGACTTCGGGGGAGATCCTGATGGCTTGTTTGATCTGGCACATCAGTTAATATCACCCTCTACTGATGTCAGAGCCATTATTGCTTCAGCACATCATCCGGTCTACCCGCCACATAATGACCCTGCTGGCAAAGCCATGGAAGATGCCACCAATCTCCTTGAAGTGATGGGCCTAAAAGAACAGTTCAAAGTATTTCGCGGGAGCAGTAATACAATGACGATTGACAAACCAGAAGAAAGTGAAGGTGCCCGTGTAATCATTTCTGAGGCAATGCGAACAGATACCGATATACCCTTGTATGTACTGTGCGGTGGTGGTCTCACAACCATTGCCAGCGCCTGGTTGATGGAACCCGAGATTGCAGACAAGCTGACCATCATCTGGATTGGAGGGAATACTTATGGCAGCACAAGCGAATCGGCAGAGCATAATCTAAATATTTCAATTCCTTCAGCTCAGGTAGTATTCAATCTTTCTAATATGCGAATCTGGCAAGTACCAAAAGATGCCTATGATCAAACTGTCATGTCTGTTGCTGAAATGAAAGCCAATGTAGCGCCACATGGTGAATTAGGTAAATACCTGGTAGACAAGATCCTTGAGCGGATGAATTATCTATCTGGCTATTTTAACGGGGAAACCTATACCATGGGTGACAACCCATTGACTTTACTGACGGCTTTGCAGGCATTTTACGGTAAGTCTCCAACCTCCAGTGAGTCTGAAATACGGAAGGCACCAATTATATCTGAGAAGGGCTTAAATATCGAAAATCCAAAAGGCAGGGATATAAGTGTATTTACCCGGTTGGACACACGCCTCATGTTTGAAGATTTTATTGCGAAGATTGTCCTATACAATCAGACCAATACAAAAGAATATTCCAAATAATAAAATACAAAATGATGAAGTCTCTGTTTCAACACATTTTAATCTTAAGCATTCTATTTGGTGCATGTACGGGAGTTGAAAAAGATGTATTGCTTACATCTATCAATTTCTCTAAGGATTTCATCTCAGCAGACACCTTATTCACCTCCCCTTATGTGGACACTGACGAGTGGCGGGAAACTCCCGTCCCGCATCGGTATGTGCATGGAGGTTTTGAAGGAACCGAAACTAGGTTCTCATTTTACTTCCCACCAAAGGAAAAGTATGAGGGTAGGTTTTTCCAGTACATCACTCCTTTCCCCGACAATGAAAACCTGTCGCAGGGTGCTACAGGTGAACAGGATAAAATAGGTTTCTCGATAGAGAGTGGAGCATATTTTGTGGAAACAAATGGAGGTGGAGCCATTGATTTTAGCAATCCCCGAGCCAATGATCCTACCATAGGCGCTTATCGGGCCAATGCTGCTTCCGCACAATTCTCCCGGGTAGTTGCGCAAAAGCTCTTTGGTGGAGATCGACCGTTTGGCTATTCTTTCGGAGGGAGTGGCGGAGCTTATCGAACGGTGGGAGGCATAGAAAATACCGCGGGTGTCTGGGATGGGGCGGTACCTTATGTACTAGGATCTCCCATGGCCATTCCCAACGTCTTTTCCATAAGGATGCATGCCATGCGCATCCTCAAGGATAAATTCCCACAGATCATTGATGCAGTGGATGCCGGTGGATCAGGCGATATGTATGCTGGTCTAAACGAAGAAGAGCGTGCAGCCCTGGAAGAGGTCACCAAAATGGGATTTCCTCCGCAAAGCTGGTATGCTTATGAGAGCATGGGGATACATGGTTTTCTGGTGCTCTATCAGGGAGTNGTAGCTGCAGACGGTAAATATTTTACCGAGGATTTCTGGAACAAACCAGGGTATCTTGGTGCTAATCCCACACAGTCTTTGCTGAAGGCAAGGATCCAAAAGAAAAGTACTATCCAAGCGGCAATTGGGCTGGATCAGGCCATTGAGCTTGGGCTGGCCGAGCCGGTATCGGAAGAGGACCGTGGAAGTGCAGACCTGGCCTGGAAG
>JAHCMM010000257.1 GCA_019192515.1 Cyclobacteriaceae bacterium SS2 | reverse complement strand
CTGCCATGGGAAGCAAAGAAGATCGCAAGACGTTTGTAGACATGGTGCGAAAGTCCTGCGAATTTGCCAAAGTGATGCGAGAGCAGGGTGTGAGAAGTTACGGTATCATCCGAATCGATTCGGCATCGAGTCCTAACGACTGGGCTAAAGACCCTGTGAACAATTCCAAACTGATTGCACAGACCTTCCGGGAAGCCTGCGATGTGGCGGCCGACTACGATGAGCGTCTGGCAGCGGAAGGTGAGATCTGCTGGGGCGGTATGCATAGCTGGAAAACCATGGTAGAAACTCTTGAAGCTGTTGACAGACCCAATATGGGATTCCAGGCTGATATGGCCCATACGATGTTGTACCTGCTGGGTTATAATAAGCCTGATGATCGAATATTACCGGAGAATTTTGACTGGAAAGACCGGGACACTCTGACTGCCGGTCTGAAGAAAATCACCAATGCTCTTAGGCCATGGACCATAGACTTCCATGTTGCTCAGAACGATGGTACGGTACACGGGACAGGTTCACATGATAAGACCGGTCGTCACTGCCAGGCCACAGATCCCAATGGCAAGCTGGATGTAGTCAATGATGCCGGATATTGGCTGAGAGACGAGCAAGGAAAATTGACCAAAGCTTTTAAGCACATCTGCTGGGATGGCTGCATGTTTGACAATTCCGTGATGACACAACAAAAAACATGGAATGACATCCTGGCCATGCTCATCAAAGTGCGTGAAGCACATGGCTGGAGCTAAAAACAGATTTTTCAAAGAACGAATAAACAACCATGAGTAAAGAACTTAGAATAGGGTTGATTGGATGTGGTTTTATGGGAAGAACCCACTCCAATGCCTACAATAGACTTCAGAATTTCTTTCCGGATCTAAAAACCAAAGCGGTGTTGAAGGCGGCCTGCGCCAGGAATAAGGATTCTGTAGAGGCATTTGCCAAACAATGGGGCTATGAATCTACGGAGACTGACTGGAAAAAGCTCATCGCCAGAGATGACATCGATGCCGTGGATATCTGCACACCTAACGACACCCATGCGGAGATCGCCATTGCATCGGCCAAAGCAGGTAAGATGATCCTTTGCGAAAAACCGCTTTCGCGAACCCTTGCCGAAGGAGAGGAAATGGTGAAGGTCATCGAAAAGGCAGGCGTTAAAAACACCGTATGGTACAACTACCGCAGAGTACCTGCTGTAACGCTGGCTAAAAAGATCATTGATTCTGGGAAACTTGGAAAGATCTTCCATTACAGGGCAAACTTCCTGCAGGACTGGACGATCAGTCCGGACGTACCACAAGGTGGTGCCGGTACCTGGAGACTTGATGTGGGAGCTGCCGGATCGGGGGTGACAGGCGATTTACTTGCTCACTGTATCGACACTGCTATGTGGCTAAACGGCGGGATCAAAGACGTTTCGGCTATGACGGAGACTTTTATCAAAGAGAGAGTTCACCATGACAGCCGCAAGAAGCAAAAGGTAGGTATAGACGATGCCTGTATTTTTCATTGCCACTTCGACAATGGATCTCTTGGTCTGTTTGAGTCCACACGATACGCCAGGGGACATAAGGCACTTTATACCCTGGAGATCAATGGGGAGCATGCGTCCATCCGTTGGGACCTGCATGATATGAACAGGCTAGAGTATTTCGATCACAGGGATGAATCGGTTGTTCGCGGATGGAGATCAATCCATGTGACGGATGGTGACCAGCCTTACATGGATAAATGGTGGGTTCCCGGCCTCATTATTGGGTATGAACATTCATTCATCCACCAGGCAGCAGACTTCTTCAAGTCGTTGGAAACCAATAAACCTTGCAACCCAACCTTTAAGGATGCTTTACAGACACAAAAGGTTTGTGAAATGGTGATTGAATCAGCCAATACCAGAAGCTGGAAAGATACCGGTGTAGACTGGTGATCTTCGATTAAAAACTTGTTACAAAAGCACGTGGAGCACTCTGCGTGCTTTTTTTGTGTTCAATAGTATCGACTCTAATTTCATTTTTATTGAATGACCTTTCCCTGCCTCGCCCTTCAACCCCCTGGTTTGTGTCTTACTGTGTCTCACATACCAGCCAAAACTGGTGCGTCCCGCTTGTGACATGTTTTGCAACATGTTTGTATCCTGTTTAGTCCCACCTTTTCAACCCCCTCTACACTTTTTCTCCCGAACTTTGAATTTTTATGTACGTACATTAGTTAATATTGAAAAATAATATCAGTACGATAAAATCTAAGTCATAAAACCCCTGATCTGTGTCTCACAGACCAGTCATTTTCAAACAGTCATTGTCTAGATTTATATCGAACGTTTAAACTAAAGCACACATGGAAATTGGTATCAGCACCTTCGTAGAAAACACTCCGGATCCTGAAACAGGCAAGCTTTTGAGTCCTTATCAGCGGATGCAAAACCTCATGGAAGAGATAGAACTCGCAGACCAGGTAGGCCTGGATGTGTATGCGGTAGGGGAGCATCACCGACCTGATTTCGTGGTGTCTTCACCAGCCGTAGTGTTGGCAGCAGCTGCTGTCAGGACAAAGAATATCAAGCTATCCAGTGCGGTTTCCGTACTCAGCTCTGACGATCCGGTGAGAGTCTTTCAGCAGTTTGCCCATGTGGACCTGTTATCTGGCGGGCGGGCTGAGATCATGGCGGGTAGAGGATCATTCATTGAATCGTTTCCGCTGTTTGGTAATGACCTTAAGGATTATGATGCCCTGTTTTCTGAAAAGCTTGAACTACTCATTCAGCTTAATAAATCAGAGCGTGTGACCTGGAAAGGCCATCACCGTCCATCCATCAATAANAGGGGTGTGTATCCACGTCCGTATCAAAAGGAATTACCTATCTGGATTGCGGTAGGTGGTACACCGGAATCTGTGATCAGGGCCGCCACCAGGGGTTTGCCGTTGGCTATTGCGATTATCGGGGGAATGCCGGAGCAGTTTATTCAGTTAGCTGACCTGTATAAAAAAACCTATTTATCGGCTGGTCATGCACCAGAGAAGATGCAAATCTCAGTCCACTCTCATGGCTTCATAGCGGAAGACTCACAACAGGCTGCAGACGATTTCTATGGGCCTTATGAGCTGGTGATGAGCCGGATTGGGCAGGAGCGGGGCTGGTCACCTATGACCCGCCAGCAATATGAGGCCATGCGAACCAGGAGAGGATCATTGCTTGTCGGGAGCCCTCAGGAGATCATCGACAAGATATTATTGGAGCAGGAGATGTTCGGCCTCACCCGTTTCCTGATGCATCTCAGTGTAGGCACCATGCCGCATGATAAGCTCCTTAAAGCCATAGAGCTTTTAGGTACTGTTGTAGCACCTGAAGTAAGGAAAGCAGTGAAGGCAACGACGTAATTTTGGCGTATTGAAGCGTCAATACGAGGTCGGGGATACTTAAAACAGTTGAAAGCGTCCTGCTCGTAGCATGTTTTATTAATTACATGTTTCTATCAACAACCCGACATGTTTTGCCCAATTCCTCTATTTTCACTCCACAATGAAAAAACTAATTAGTTTCAGGCAGGCAACCATGGTATCCGCAATTCTTTTCGGGGCACTTACCTTGTTTCATACGGCAATCATCATTGGGATATTGCTTTTTGATTACGCTCCTGTCGAATTTTTGTGGGGTGGTCAAATGAACACCAGTGATGAATTGTTGAGGTTCGAATTCGTTTCCCTGGGGATCATCCTCATCTGTCTCAACACTGTATTGATCCGATACGGCTGGATCCATCTACCCGGACTGCTCAAAATCACCCGGATATTTCTTTGGGTACTTATGGCATTATTCTTCCTCAATACCCTGGGAAACATACTGGCCGAAACAGTCTTTGAAAAATTCTTTGCACCTGTTACACTGGTGCTTGCCGTCCTTTGTTTGAGATTAGCGATTGAGCCATTAAAGAAGGCTTAGATTTTCTGTGATGCCCAGTCCGGCCTCAAAGCAAAAAAAAAACGGCCATGACCCCTCATGACCGTTAACCCAAATTAACCCAATATGAAAAAAAAACTACTTAATCGTTAAAGAGTGAGATTCAAATCTCGATCATCGCCTTGTAAAGTATATTTTTCGTTTTTCTTCATGTATGTGAGTGCTAACATAGGGCAGAAAAATGGCCCCACATAATTAATTCCGAAAATTACGAGTATTATCGGGGCCGTTTCTAGGTGTAATTACTTAGAAAAATTGAAAATATTTCAAAAAGACCGGTTGTAGGTACACAGGGTCCGTTTTCCAAAAACCATAATGTGAGTTCAGGGAATGATACCTCAGTTTCGCCTGTTTTCCAGGCTGTAGGCAGGAAGCGATATCGTAAAAGTACTTCCTTTATTCACCACACTTTCCACCTGAATTTTGCCTTCATTGGCATGCACAAATTCCTTACAGATTTTGAGTCCCAGACCGGTGCCGGGTTCATTAAGTGTCCCTTTGGTGGAGTGGTTGTTGTCAATGTTGAAGAGCCTGGTCAACACTTCCTGGTCTATTCCGATGCCATTGTCATTGATGCTGATGCTCACCTGGTTGGAAGTAATATCAAGCTGGCATTTGATGTTTATTCTTCCCTTCTTGTTCACATACTTAATGGCATTGCTAAGAAGATTCCTTAGTACTGTATCGATCATGTTTTGATCAGCCCAAACATGGATCGTCTCATCAATATCTTTTCGGATCACAATATCTTTTTCCTCGATATGTTGCCTGAGTAAATTGAGACTTTTATTCACCAACGTATCAATTTTTAATTGCCTGGGAGACATCTCAATCTGTTTGGTTTCTGAGCGGGACCACTGCAGAAGGTTTTCCAGAAGGTTGGACGTCTCCTTGGTTGATGCTACCAAGAGGCGAAAGAGCTCTTCCCTCTTGTCGGCTGGTAGCTCGTCGTGCTTTTTGTGCAGGATCTCACCCAGGTTAAGCAGACCACCTATGGGTCCTTTGAGGTCATGTGCAATGATGGAGAAGAACTTGTCTTTTTTTGAATTCAACTCTTTGAGCATCACATTGTCTGACTCTATCTTTTCATTCTTGTTTCTGATTTGCTGCTCATCAAGATCCTTTAGCATCAACAGATACCCAACGCTTCCCACAATCAGGTTGAGTGTCGCAAAGGTGTAGATGAGCATTTCACGAATCGTATCCCCCGACAAGTATCTAAAACTCTCGCCCCCCAGGATGGCTTTAGTGGCTGAAAAAGCCCATGT
>JAHCMM010000256.1 GCA_019192515.1 Cyclobacteriaceae bacterium SS2 | reverse complement strand
CCGAATTAGTCCTCTGCCTTCTAATTGAACGGACCATTTAGAATTATAGGCTTTTAGGCCTGGTAAAGGTTTTAGTTGTTCAATCAAATATTAAAGGTATGGATTTTACTTCGTTCGTTGGCATTGATGTCTCAAAGATGACTATCGATGTTTCAGTAGTTGACCTAGATGGAAAGCATCTGGGAAACAAACAATTCTCTAACACAAAGCAAGGGTTTAAAGAAATGATCAAATGGCTCAGTCAAATTACCAATATTGATAACCCACTTTTTTGCCTGGAACACACCGGAGTATACTGTCTTCCAATCTGTATATTTCTTGAAGGGAATAAATTGCAATATAGTTTGCAACCAGGTCTTCAAATCAAACGATCAATGGGTATTCAAAGAGGTAAGAATGATAAAGCTGATGCTATGATAATTGCAAAGTTTGCTTTCTTAAACAGATCAGATATTAGACTATATCAATTACCATCGGAGTCTATTTTAAAGCTTAAAAACCTGCTTTCTTATAGAGATAGACTAGTCCGCTCCAAAGTTGCAATGAAAACATCCTCTAAGGAGTTGAAAGCTTTCTCAACGAAAGACCTTCATGATCTGGTATGTATTGATTCCAAGAAACATATTGAACAGATAAATAGAAGTATTACCAAAATTGACAAAGCATTAAAGGAAATCATTACAGAAGATACTGAGCTCAATCGATTATTTAATCTGGCTACATCGGTTAAGGGTGTCGGGTTGCAAATTGCTACCCAATTGATTGTCTCAACCCATGGCTTTACAAAATTTAAGACCTGGAGAAAGTACTCTTGTTATTGTGGACTAGCTCCATTTGAATATCGATCCGGGAGTTCAATCCGAGGAAAAACTAAAGTCAGTCATCTAGGAAATAAAAAGATTAAAGCTGTCATAGGTAATGGGATAGCCTCAGCGATACAGCATGATCCCGAGATCGCTTCATATTACAATCGAAAACTTAAAGAAGGAAAACATAAAATGGTAGTCCTTAATGCTATCAAGAATAAGCTTTTGAGCCGTGTATTTGCCGTTGTTAATCGTGGATCTTCTTTTGTGCCACTTTACCAACATCTTTGAAAAATTATATCCTGAAATCTTGTTTTAATCTTAGAATTCGGTAGGCAGGGGTGTCATGATAACCAATCAAACAAGAATTATTTCTCTATCCTATATCTATACCTCTCAATATACTGAAATATATGAGGGTAACTTACATTTTGTAACTTACATTTTGTTAGTTGATCAACGTAACCCTAACCCATGACCTTCAACACCCCAAAAATGAATTTTCGTTTCCTCATACTGGTTGTAAGCCTTACAACTTTTTTATCAGGCTGTAAAGAAAATCAGCAGGCTGAAAATCCGTCCAAATACCTCTCGTATGTAAAGAACTATGCGGATGCCATGANCCAAAATGGNCGGGATGTCTATGGAGCAGAACAATCTCCGCTATTTGCATCTGTACTGAATCGCCAAACCTTTCAGGTAGACGAATCAATCGATACGATCTCCATTAGCGGAGTCAGAGTGACGGATCGCTCTGTTACCGGGGCCAACATGATCCATGATGTGGAACTTTTTGAGACGCTTTATGCGCTGACTTCAATCACAGGGGATACCCGGTATGAAGAAGAAGCTGACAAGGCGATGAATTTTTTCTTCAATACCTGCCAGAGTGAGACCACGGATTTCTATTGCTGGGGCGAGCACCTGTTTTGGGACTTTCAAAAAGAAGATTGCGGGCTGGGGGCCGACTATCATGAAAACAATGTTTGGCCTTTTTGGGATAAAGCGTATGCATTTGCGCCCGATGCTGCATGGGATTTTGCCCTGGCAGAGTGGGACCACCAGATACACGACAAAACAACCGGTGATTTCAGCCGACATGCGGGATACACCAAACATGAGACATACTCAGGATTTGATTTTCCCCGGTATGCGGGGCAGCTGATGGAGCGGTGGGCCTATGCTTACAACAGGCCTGAAAACGCCGACCGGCCAAGGAGGGAAGAGCTACTTCATTTTATCGAAGTGATGGTCAGCCGGATGAAAGACAACATGGCTCAATCTGCTTCAGGGCTTTTGATCGCCGGTAGATCTCCCAAAGGAGATCACAACCAGGTGGTGTGGCTCACTAGCAATCTTGAGCTTGCACGATGCCTCGAGGTGGCAGCACCGGTGGTGAATCCGGGGCTGGCCAATGAAATGCGGGCATTGGCGCTCAAGCAGGATCAGGATTTTTTAAATGCTCCCCATAAACTGGACTCTGTCGGGGGAGGTTTTGCTGTGACGCTGCATGCAGAGACAGGCTTGCCCAGGGTGAGATCCATGAACCAGCCTTACAGCGCTATCTGGAGTTCAGGGTATGGGTATGGCACCCATGCCGGGGTGGCTAATATCCTTTTTGTGAGACATGATCAGTTGAGAGATACCCAACCAGACATTGCGGGCAGCTACAAGGAATTGATCCTGAAAGTAGGCGAGATATATCTTGATTCCGAGCCGGAGGCTGGCTGGTTGCTGAAGCCCAATGAGTTTGCTCAGGTCATACAGCTCATGCTAAACTGCTATGAGCTTTCCACTGATGAGAGATTTCTGAGCAGGGCATCATTTTTTGCTGACATGGGGATTGAGCTTTTCTTCGATGAGACATCTCCTTTACCGAGGGTATCCAATCAGCATGATCATTACGAAACCATTACCGGTGGACCTTCTTTTATCTACCAGTTACTGAAATTACACCAGCAAACTACGATCTGAGCATGATAGATTCACTAAAAAACAGAATGAGTAATACTTATGATAAAATGTACAGGTCTGGCATATGGCTGATCTTGCTTCTGGCAGCCGGTTGTTTTTCCTGCCAAAATGAGCCCGGGCTGTATGAAGAAGTGGTGGAATTGGATCGGGTAAGGGTGCTTCGCGATGCTGAAGAAAATTATCTTTTACCCATAAAAACCATTACCAGTGCTCAATGTGAGCGTTCAGAGGGTGGTCTTCACGATTTCTACTCGGAGGGAGACTATTGGTGGCCTGACCCGGAAAATCCCGAAGGACCGTATATCCGCAAAGACGGGCTTACAAACCCGGACAACTTCACGGCACATCGGATTTTTATGCGTGATCTAAGCCTGATTGTCCCCAATTTGGTGGCGGCATATATAATTGGCGGTGAGGAGAAGTATGCAGAAAGAGCCATTGAACACCTGGTGGCGTGGTTTGTGAATCCTGAAACCCGCATGAATCCCAACATGCTTTATAGCCAGGCTATTTTTGGCAGGGTATCTGGCCGGGGTATCGGCATCATTGATGCCATCCATCTGGTAGAGGTTGTAAAAGCTGCCAAAGTACTGGAAGATAAGGGACTACTCAAAGAGCAGGATTTGACCGAGATCAAGAGATGGTTTGCTCAATTCAATGAATGGATCACCACACATCCTTATGGCATTGACGAACGGGATAATGGAAATAATCACAGCACTTGCTGGGCCATGCAGGTGGCTATGTATGCATCATTCACGGGTAATGATTCATTGCTTAGCGAAACACGGAGATTTTTTGAAAACACCCTGATACCTGAGCAGCTTGCCCCGGATGGATCATTCCCAAAAGAACTGGCCCGGACGAAACCATATGGCTACTCATTGTTTAACCTGGATGCAACCTATACGCTCACTCATATTCTGGCTGGAAATCAACACGAGGATGTATGGCGTTTTAGTTACCAGGATAGCCTGGTATTAAGTAAGGCCATTGAGTTTATGTTTCCCTATATTCGGGATAAAAGTAGCTGGCCCTACCCGGATGATGTGATGTATTTCGAAGACTGGCCCATGCGACATATTTCTTTATTGTTTGCATACCAGGCCTATGGCGACAATAAGTACCTGGAGTTGTGGAAAACACTTCCTGCAGCATCAGACGAGCAGGAAGTGATCAGGAATTTCTTTATCCGTCAGCCGGTACTTTGGGTTGAAAAGTGATTTCCGAACTATGTATACCCCTTTAAGACTTTTAGACAAGAAAATAATTAACCCATGAATAGACGACATTTCTTACAATATGGCTCTGCAGGTGCGTCAGCCTTGTTTCTTCCTAATTTTTTGAGCCTTGCCAAAATCAATGATTTACCCGTTCGCGCTATTACAAAAGGCCCCCAATTTCACTGGTTCGGCTACTATGACAAGCTGCAATTCAACCAGAGCAACACCAAAGTGCTGGGAATGCAGGTAGACTTTGAAAGTCGATCTCCAACCAAAGATGATGTGATCAGGATGGGGGTAATCGACCTTCAAAACGGCGACCGGTGGACAGAGATTGGTGAGAGCCGAAGCTGGGGGTGGCAGCAGGGATGTATGCTGCAATGGGTGCCCGGATCAGACAACAAGGTGATCTGGAATGATCGCAGGGGAAATCAATTTGTGAGTATCCTCAAAAACCTCGATACAGGGGAGGAGCAGGTGATCCCTCAAGCCATTTATACCCTGAGCCCGGATGGGAAATTTGCGGTGGGGACTGATTTCTCCAGGATTCAAAACTACCGCAAAGGCTATGGCTACCCCGGGGGTGAGGACCCCTACAAAGCACAAAACGCACCTAAGAAGTCAGGGATCTATAAGATCGATCTGGCCACCGGAACGTCGAAGCTCATTATCTCTTACAAGGACATCTCCGAGATCCCCAACAATGGTGAAGACATTTCTTCCAGGTGGCACTACTTCAATCATTTATTGATCAGCCCGGATAGCAAGCGGTTTATCTTCCTCAACCGGTACCGGGAAGCGCCGATTCCCGATGAAGTGCTCAATAACCCTGACGAGTACAATAAGATCCGGGGACGATATGATACAAGGATGTTCACTGCTGGAGTAGATGGCAAAGATTTGTATTTACTCGATCCCTCCGGAAAAACCTCTCACTTTATCTGGAAGGATGCCAACCACATCACAGCATGGACCACACCAATTGGTTCACCTGGTGGCTTTTATGAATTTACTGACAAAACTGATCAGATCAGACGAGTAGGTGAAGGAGTGATGACTGTGAATGGACACAACACCTTTCTACCAGGCACAAATGCCGAATGGATCCTCAACGATACCTATCCGCAGGGAGATGCCAGGGAGCAAATACCGTATCTTTATCATGAAAAGACCAATAAGCGCATTGATCTGGGGCGTTTTCATGAACCTCGAGAATACAATGGCGAGTGGCGATGCGATACACATCCCAGGGCAAGCAATGATGGAAAGCTGGTTTGCATTGACTCCACTCATGGGGGCAACGGGCGCCAAATGTATCTGATCGATATCAGTGATTTAAAGCTCACCTGATCTTATATTTGACAAAGAATTTTTAGCAACATGATACACACTCAAATAGACAGCAAGGAAGCGAAACTGCTTCAGAAGAAATACCCCGCACTGGCCAAATCTATGAAATGGATCAAAGAGGAAGCCGGGAAGCTTGAGGATGGCAACTATCCCCTCGGAGATGGTATGGTAGGCATGGTTCAGAGTTACCAGACAAGACCATTGGATCAATCCAAATTCGAAAGCCACCGGGCAAACGTGGACCTGCAATATGTGATGGCAGGCAGAGAGATCATGGGCTGGTTGCACATCAATGATCTATCCCCGAAGACAGAGTTTGATGAGGCTAAAGATGTGATCTTATATCATGTCCCTGAAAACTATCATCAGATGACACTCACAGCTACGAACCTCGCTTTACTTTTCCCTGAAGACGGCCACATGCCTAAGCTTATGGTGTCCAATCCAGAGGATGTGAAAAAGGTGGTGGTGAAGATCCCGATTGAGTTGCTGGAGGGGTGAAACACGTTTGATATTGAACCTTTAGAGAGTAAATTGTTTTGAATTTGAAACAAATCAAGTATATTTTTGTTTTGGAAACAAAACATAATCATGGAAGAACTGCTTCTATATCAAAGCAATTTACTAAAACAAGTAAATAACAAATGGCAGCGTTACCTGTTTGATAGGATACACACAAAAGAGAGGCTAATTGGTATTAAGGGGCTGAGGGGTGTTGGTAAGACTACAATGTTGTTGCAATTCCTCAAATATCATTTTCAAGATTTTGAACGAGGTATATATGTTACAGCAGACCATCCATACTTCTTTAACCATACGCTATTTGAGTTTGCCAATGAATGGTATAGTCATAATGGAACACTCTTACTTATTGATGAAGTTCATAAGTATCCTAACTGGAGCAGGGAACTCAAACTAATATATGATGGTCATCCGAATCTGCAGGTTATTTTTACCAGCTCATCTGCACTGGATATCTATCAGGGGGAATCTGATCTTAGTCGTAGACTTTTTTTACTAAACCTACCTGGTTTATCGTTCAGAGAGTACTTAACTTTTATACATCAACTTGAGTTTCCTGCATTTTCACTTGATGAAATCATAGAGGATGCAAGATCAATAAGTACTCAACTGACTATGGATTTTAAGCCACTCGCGTTGTTCAAAGCCTATTTAAAAGACGGGTATTTTCCCTTCTCAAGGTCTCTTGCTACAGAACAAATTCCTGAGCGATTGATTAGGGTTATTAATACGGTATTGGAGAGTGATCTGTCTTACGTTCAGGATTACAGTGCATCTAATACTGTAGCGCTAAAAAAATTGCTTGGGGTGATTGCTGAAAGTGCTCCCTTTACGCCCAATATTACAAAAATTGCAGATAGGCTTAAAATTGGCAGAAATACTGTGTTAAACTATCTGAAGCATTTATCTGATGCTTATATTCTTAATCTGGCTCACCAACCCGGTAAAGGAATGAGTATACTACAGAAACCAGAGAAAGTATACTTTGAAAATACAGCTTTTACGTATGCTTTTCAGGAAAGTCCGGACATAGGTACACTTAGGGAGACATTTTTTCTAAACCAATTGAAAAATGCCAATTATGATATCAGCCTTTCGAAGGCAGGTGATTTTTTACTGGAAAACAGATATGTATTTGAAGTTGGAGGTAAGAATAAAGACAAAAGTCAGGTAAAAGGAATAGAAAATGCTTATTTGGCCCTGGATGACATTGAAATTGGGTTCTCTCAAAAAATTCCCCTTTGGCTATTCGGGTTTTTATATTGATGAGGATGTGAAAAAGGTGGTAGTCAAGATTCCGCTGGAGTTGCTAGAGTAGCCGTAAAGGCCCAAAGACGCTAAGGGAAATTCCCGCTTTGCGCCTTGATACTTAGTGTTAAGGTGTTATTTATTGACTTAATAATTCACACCACAACAGGGAAGTGCTAATTAAAAATATTGTTGTAATTCAACTTTATTTCATAATTTTCGCATTCATTAATCCCTTTAACCCCTTGCAAGTAAACCGATTTTCAAAGGAATCAGAGCCTACAACGCTGACCTCTTCCGGGGAAGATATTTTCTCCGAAAAGGATGAGCAATTGGTTTGGGAGCGGTTTATCAAAGGGGATGATCAATGTCTGGTTTATATCTACAGAGCCTATGCGGATGTGCTTTTTCGGTATGGGAGACAATTCACTAGCAGATACGAATTTATCAGGGATAGCATCCAGGAACTGTTTTATGAGCTCATTGATAAGCGGTCCAATCTTTCAGCTGCAAAATCGGTTAAGGCCTATTTGTTTACTGCTCTAAAACGTAAGATAGTCCGGGATCTGAAGAAAGAAGAAAAATTTAACCTGGAGCAGGAAGGGTTTTTGTTTTCTTTATCAGACACCAGCCTGTCGATCTCCAACAACTTACAGGAGAGGGACTTTGCACTGATCCAAAAGAAGCTCAACCTCTTGCCTGTCAACCAAAGGGAGATCATTCTTCTCCATTTCTACGAAGGGCTCACTTACATAGAGATAGCCGATATCATGAATATAAAAGTCAGGTCGGCCAGGGCATTGACTTACCGGGCATTGGAATCCCTTCAAAAAGAATTGTCACCATTTAAGGGATCTCTTTA
>JAHCMM010000255.1 GCA_019192515.1 Cyclobacteriaceae bacterium SS2 | reverse complement strand
AAAAGAAGTCCTTTAAGACTTTGGGAGAGGTGGAAAAAGATCTTGAGGGCAACCGGTTTAATGATGGTAAATGTGACCCAGCAGGAAGATATTGGGCCGGAACCATGCCTCAGGCAGAGGACGGACCATACGGAGGGCTTTATTGTATGTACCCTGACTTATCTGTTGAGACAAAGCTTACGGATATCAGTATTTCCAATGGCCTGGTTTGGACCTCTGACAAAAAGACCATGTATTATATCGACACACCTACGAAGGAGGTGTGGGCATTTGACTATGATAATAAGACAGGATCGATTACCAATAAAAGAGTAGCGGTAACCATCCCTGAATCAGAAGGGTTTCCCGACGGAATGACCATTGATGATGAAAATAAACTTTGGATTGCACACTGGGGTGGATACCAGGTTGCCCGATGGGACCCTGAATCAGGCGAAAAGTTATTCTCGGTTAAAATGCCGGTGAGTCAGGTTACTTCCTGTGCTTTTGGTAGTGAAAAGCTGGATCAATTGTACATCACCTGTGCCAGAAAGGGATTGAGTGAGGAAGCCTTGAGTAAAGAACCCCTGGCAGGATCACTATTCGTATTTGATACAAAAGGGAAATATAAGGGGGTGCCTGCCAATCGGTTTAAAGGCAGGTAATTAACTCAATTACATCAAAGCCAATACAAACAATAGGTTAACAAATGTGATGATTGCAAACTGAAGTTTAACCATTCTGGTTTTGATTTTTCGCTTTTCCATTCTTTCCGTATTTAGTGGTTTAAACCTCAAAGATGAGAAATACCTACCCCCAAATACATCAGCAAATAGCCGAAATCATCAATTTAGGCAATATGCCTAATAAGCAACTGATTAGCAATCGGTCAAAATCAATAGGTTAAACTCTTCAAATAGGCAATACTTTGAGGTACCTGCACCATGGGTTGCGGACTTTCATCTTCAATAAACATGTGTTTGATTCCAATCTCATTGGCTGCTTTCAGGATACTGGGGATATCCAGCTCGCCCTGGCCCAGTACCACATCATTTTCAATGGATGTACCACCAGTCAGGTCTTTGGGAGTGCCTTTTCTCAGGTCTTTCACATGTAGAAGCTTCCACCGATCTCCATATTGCTTCAATAATGCAACCGGGTCTCCACCTCCAAAATGTGTCCACAGGATGTCCATCTCAAAGGATACATATTCAGGATTTGTCTCTTCAATAAGATAATTCATCAGCGTGCCACTCTCATGAGGTTGAAACTCATAGCCATGTACGTGGTAAGTAAAAGTGATCCCATTGTCCTTGAGCACTTTGCCGGCATTGTTGAATACCTCTACAGCTGCCCTGGCATTTTCCAGATTGAAGGCTCCCCTGTCGTGAGGGATCCAGGCACACATCACATAGCTGGCCCCCAGGCCTTTGGCTTTGTCCGCTACAGCCTGTGGATCTTCGACAAGCTCTTTATATACTGCACCTGTGCTGGGGATCGTGATCCCTCTGTCTTCGCACAACTTACGAAATTCTTCAGGGGAATAATCTCCAAGAGGACCTCCTTCCAGTTCAACAATCCCCAGATCAGCAATGGAATCCAGCGTTGCCTCTATTCCATTGGGAAAGCTGTTTCTAAAGGTATAGGCCTGCACCCCCAGTGGTACTTTAAATAAAGGTTCAGCTTCAGCAGCCTGTCCACCCTCTGCTTCTTTCTTTTGAGGACTTTGACACGCAATTACAAGGACAAGAAGGATTGATAAATACTTGCTCATGGCTTTTCTGGTTATTGTTGGTGAACTAAATATAGGAAAAGCGATGCAAACTTAATGTACTGATATGGATCACTCCTTCAACATTTTGAAGAAGTGATCCAAAAAAGGTTATTCCCTGTTTAGCTTGTACCAGTCAATATTCCGGGTGAAATACATTGTGGCAGCCAGAATCAAGGTGAGGCCAACACTTCCCATCAGTAAAGCATAATCCGTAAGCTGCAAGGTCACAAAAAGAAATCCATAGATCCCCAGAAGAACTGTAACTAAAACCATAGACAGTATTTGCTTCCTGAAAACACTTAACGAATAAAGTACTACCATGGACACGATACCCAGCATGGAGATCAGATAGGCCAGGTTAAAATTCAATTGCTCGGAAATAGAAACAAGTAGCACATAAAACAGACAGAGTGCCAACCCTACCAACACATATTGAAAAGGATGGATCCTTCTCTTGGTGATAATCTCTACAAGGAAAAATACCAGGAATGTTAGCGCGATGGTCATGATGGCATATTTGGCCGATCGCATGGATTTTTGATAGTCATCCATGGGCAACAATAAGTCCACACCAAAAGCTGACGATTCCAAAGCATGTGGCTGATCCGGTGCAATCCAGGACTGAGGATAATTCCGGTTCAATTCAAGGATCGACCAATAAGCCTTAAACCCTTCCTCGGTCACTTCCCTGGAGGCTGGCAAAAAGTTGCCATTGAAGCTTGGTGATGACCATTCGGATTCAATTCTGACATCCGTTTTACTACCGATTGGAACATAGGAAAGATTTTGACTTCCATGGAGTTCCAGATCAAAACTAAAATCTACTTCAGAACCCATTTGCGTCCCCAGGTCAGGAATGTCAATGGAAACCCCAGAGCGAATCATCTGCCCAATACGTGAACCGGGTTCCACACCCAGCAGATGCCCACCCCATGTAAACGCTATGTTGTTCTTGATCCCTCTCATGTCAGAAATCCCAATGGTAAGGAAAGCCTTATCGAATTGGATCTCCTTCAAATTGGTCTGATCAATCTCCTGGTCGAGTTTGAAACTGCCCCCCACACTCATCGAGGATTTATATACTACAATTTCATAAATACCACGATGCAGCTTTTCAGGGCTGATTGAACCGTCTATAACTAAATTTTCAGGCAGAATGAAGAGGTGTTTGGTTATGGTCTTGACTTTGTCCTCTTCCTTGTATTCATAGATCAGGGGAATGGCCAAAACAGGACCATTAAGCTGCTGCTCCCGGGCCCAGATAGCACTTACCTCTTCTATAGCCTGCATATTGAGACCCTCCCGCTCCTTGATGGTAGATTCGATCATCGAAGCTGGTATCAGGAGCAACAATGTCAGGATTGCAATGGTGATCAGTTTTAGCATAACCGAATTTCTCATCCAGTTATTGAGTCTTTCAAATGGATTTTCAACGTTCATGATTTTATAATTTAAAAGTACTTTGTGTTTCAAAGTATATAGGTAAAAAAATTTATTTAAGTAATTGTTCGATTGCTTTGATGTGTTTAATAAAGGCGTCTCTTCCTTCTTTTGTCACTGAATATCTTGTATTGGGTTTTCTATCCCGAAACTCTTTTTTGAAAGTCACATATTTACTCTTCTCCAGGGATTTTAAATGACTGGCCAGGTTACCATCGGTTACATCCAGTAGTTCTTTTAAGGCATTGAAGTCAAGGAAATCGTTCACCACCAAAGCAGACATAATGCCTAACCTAACTTTATTCTCAAAAGCCTTATTCAGATCCTTCAGAAGATTCTTCATGACTTATATTTCAATTGCATCATTGTGCCATACACAATATGCAGGACTCCAAACCCAACTGCCCAGGCTAATAAGCCATAACCAATAANCTGAAGTGAAATCACTCCGAGTAGTATTTCAATGATGCCTAAACTTCGAACTTCATTCAGGGTATACTTACTTGCATTTACCAGTGCTAGCCCNTAAAAAATCAGGGTCAGAGGCGCAATAATCCCAACAAATCCTTTTAGAAGCAATATCAGACAGACGATCCCTCCGGTCACGAGCGGAATGGCTAGGTTGATGAGCAGCCGCCTGGTTTGATGATCCCATACTTTCTCATTTTGCTTTCTGGTTTCCCTTGACGTGAAAAAAATCCCTGCTCCGATAGACAAGGCCAACGTGACAAGTGCAATGATCAGGAGTGTCATGAGACTTTCACGGGTAATTATCGCATGTCTATAACTGAGGTAATCCTGACCTGCATAAACCGTTTGATAAGCAGCGTATGCTCCACCAAGTGCAAAAAGGCCAGCAAATATCCCGGAAAGGCCACTCAGTGAAATAAATCGAGAAGACCTGTTCATGATGTCCTTGATATCCTGTAGGTCTTGTTTGTATTTATCCTGATTCATTGAAAGTACTTTGAGTTACAAAGTAAATATAAATTAAAATGTATTTCCAAGCACATCACCAGAAATATCAGATCTAGCCCTACTTCGGTCAGGATACCTCCGTATGGAAAAACCAGGGTTTTCAAGCTACTTTGATCTTCCCAAAATTCAACAACCCATGATGAAGCATCTGTTAACCTCTCTTTGTTTACTTCTTTACCTCGGCATCTATGCACAGGACAATTCTCCACGAAAAGCCGGTGCTGCCGACCTGGATGCCTGGAGTCGTTCCACTGCCGGCTCAGCAGGTGAATTCACAAATCCGGAAACCACGAATTGGATCCCTTTTAAACCCCAAAGCAACCTTGTAAATGATTTTGGGATACTGGATGCCAGCCAATACATTGAGCAACCAAGTGGAAAGAACGGGTTTTTAAAACAGGACAACCAGGGAAACTTTGTATTTGATGATGGTACCCCTGGACGTTTCCTTGGAGGCCAGATCAATCCATTCCCGGAAAAAGAAGATGCAGAATGGATTGTACAATGGATGCGCAAGTATGGTTTGAATTATGCCCGATCTCATGGATTTGGATTGCCAACTGAAGAAAAATGGGACAAACTTGACTACCTCATTTACCAATGTAAACAGGCTGGTATATACCTGGTCCTCACCCCTGTGTACTGGACTGAGTTTGATGTGATCGACCCTGAGGGAAACGAAGTCACCACATCCAGTCATGTGATCCTGTTTTTCAATGACAACATGGAGCAAGCTGTCAGGGACTTATGGTCCAGGTTTTACAACCATGTAAATCCTTATACGGGACTACGTTATGCAGATGATCCTACCCTGATGGCCTTCGAATTGAAAAATGAGGACAGTCCCTTCTGGGCGCTGGACTGGATCAAAAAAGGATTACCGGTCTACTGGAAAGAAATTCAGCAACAGTATTCAAAATTTCTGGAAGAGAAATACGGAACAACCGAAGCACTTCAAGAAGCCTGGACGTTGGATGGATATTCAAGTGTGCTGGCCGAAGACGAAAGTATCGAACAAGGAAATGTAGACCTCTTTGAAATGTCCGGGTGGCATGAAGAAACATCTGACAAAGACATTGCGATGCGCCCCCGAAAATCTGATCAAACGGAGTTTTTACATAGAAAACTCGTAGAGTTCTATGAAAGATCTTACCAATACCTTCGGGATATTGGCTGCAAACAAGCCATTTGCGGATCTAACTGGAGAGGCCACAGCTATTCTATCCGCCATGTACTAGAGGCTGATTCACGACTCGATTACCTGGA
>JAHCMM010000254.1 GCA_019192515.1 Cyclobacteriaceae bacterium SS2 | reverse complement strand
GCTTGTAGCATCTAGGTAAGGGTGACTACTTATAGAAGATTGATTTTATAGAATAGCGGCAAATGCAGGCAATACCAAATTAAAACTTTCTTTCTCTGAAATTGGGATTTCAACATAGAAGAGTCACCGAAGGGACTCTGAGCATTTGGAGTGGACCGCCACAACCTCTTACCTCTTGTGATTACCCACTCATTTTTGTAACTTTTAATCTTAACTCATTACCCATGGTCATTTCATTCAAACTAAACAACAAGGAAACCAGCCTGGATGTAGACCCTCAGATGCCCCTGCTCTGGGCGATCCGGGACTATGCCGGTCTCACAGGAACAAAGTTCAGCTGCGGGATCGCCGTATGTGGTGCATGCACCGTACTTATGGAGGGAGCACCGGTACGCTCGTGTGTGATGCCCGTATCGGCTGCCGCCGGTAAATCCATCACTACCATCGAAGGGCTCTCGCAAAACAATGACCACCCGGTACAGAAAGCCTGGATTGAAGCCCAGGTGCCCCAATGCGGGTATTGCCAGTCCGGACAAATCCTGAGTGCAGTGGCACTGCTGGAGAGAAAGCCCAACCCCACCGATGAAGACATCGACAATGCGATGAACAGTGTGCTCTGCAGGTGTGGCACCTATCCACGGGTAAGGAAAGCAATTAAACTAGCCAGCAAATGAAAGCGAACACCATCAACCCAAAGATCTCCAGGCGTAAGTTTGTGGCTCTATCGTCAGCATCATCAGCGTTGCTGCTGATAGGATGCGTGCCCTCTACAGGAAAGGATAAGGTAGTAAACCTAGCCGACGGAGGCGTCGAAACGGCCTTGAATCAATTCATCTCCATCAACAGCGAGGGACTGATCACACTATATAACCATCGGCCTGAGATGGGGCAGGGGACCTTCCAGTCCATCCCGATGATCCTGGCAGAGGAGCTGGATGCGGATATCAGCCAGGTAAAGATTGTGCAGTCCGAAGCCAATTCATCTCTCTATGGCCGACAGATGGTCGTTGGCAGCCATAGCATCCAAAGCGAATTTATGAACTGTCGCAGGATGGGAGCGGCAGCCAAGGATATGCTTGTCCGGGCAGCAGCGGAGACCTGGGGTGTGCAGCCAGCCGATGTGAAGGCTAAAAATGGTATGGTGACTGCTAACCAGAGTGGAAAGACCCTGACCTATGGGGAGCTGGTAGCAAAAGCAGCCAAACTAAAAGCCCCCGAGAATCCAAAGCTAAAATCTGTAAAGGAATTCAGGACCATTGGGGGTTCGTTTCCACGGGCAGATATTCCCCTGAAGACAGACGGTTCAGCAAAGTTTGGGATTGATATCCAGGTGCCGGGCATGCTATATGCTTCTGTTCAGCGATCCCCGGTTTTTGAGGGGAAGGTAGTGAGTTTCAACAAAGAGGAAGTGCTGAAGATGCCGGGAGTGACACATGTGCTGAAGACCAGCCGAGACCTTTTTGGCCACCGAGAGGGAGTGGCCGTGTTGGGAGAAAGCTATTGGGCAGCATATCAGGGACGCAAAGCATTGAAAATAGCATGGGACAACCGTGGACTGGACAAGATTTCCTCGGAAACGATCCGGAATGACTATCTCAAGGCTTCCCGGGAGCCGGGAGATGTGCTACATGAAAAAGGGGATGCGGATGGAGCTTTTCGAAATGCATCAGAGGTAATCGAGGCCATCTATGAGATGCCTTACCAGGCGCATGTGCCCATGGAACCCATGAACGCCGTGGTGGATGTGCGGGCAGACTCCGCAGAGTTCTGGGGATCTACCCAAAACCCCAATGGGACGAGGTCGTACCTGGCCAGGTTCCTCAACCTACCGGAAGAGAAAGTCAAGATCAACTACACCTTTATGGGTGGTGGGTTTGGGCGCAGGTCCCGAACCGATGTGGCTGAGGAGGCTGCCGACCTATCGAAGAAATCAGGACGTCCGGTGAAGGTGATCTGGACCCGGAAAGATGACCAGACTGCCGGACCATTTCGCGCTGCATCCGTCAACACATGCAAGGCAGTGCTGAAGCAGGGTAAAATCGAAGCCCTGGAGCACAAGGTCGTCGCCCAGGAGATCCAGAACCAGTCGGGCTCCAACAACAAGGCAGGACGCCAGTTGATGGGCGGGGTGAACACCGAATATGCCATCCCGAATGTCTCCGTGAAAGGAGTGCTGCAAAAGCATCATGTACCGATCTCGTACTGGCGGGCGGTATATCACTCTACGAATCCGTTTGCGCATGAGTCGTTCATCGATGAGCTGGCTGTGAAGGCAGGAAGAGATCCGCTGGAATTTCGGCTGGAGATGATGCAGGATCACAAACGCTTTAAGCGGGTGCTGGAAATCGTGGATGAAGTTTTTAACTGGAAGGACAAACCGGAAGGCGTAGGCAGGGGACTGGCTATTGCTGAGCGGTCCGGTGCGCATTTTGCCATGATGATCGATGTGGAGCGGAATGGCAAAGGCGTAAAAGTGAAGAAGATCACCACCGTGGTAGACCTGGGCATCTGCATCAACCCCGACACGGTGAAAGCCCAGACCGAAGGCTCTATCGCGATGGGGCTGGGAGCAGCTCTATACGGGCTCACCATCGATAAAGGCGCAATCGTAGAGCAGAACTGGCATCAGTATCCATTGCTCCGGATCGGGCAATGCCCTGAGATAGAGACTTACATCGTGAAGAGTGACGCGGAGCCGGATGGTGCCGGGGAGAGCGGCTTGCCCACTGTGGCACCTGCCCTGGCCAACGCCATCTACGACCTGACCGGAAAACGGATCAGGCGGTTGCCGCTCGATTTGGAGAAGCTGAGTTGAGGGAAGGAGACGAGGTTTGCAGGCTACAGAACTGAGTAATCAGATTCCATAGATATTATCATTTAAATCCCGAAGGGATGATATTACTATAGNAAGGAATTTTAATTATTTAATTAAACTCCGAAGGAGTGACATAATAACACCCCTTCGGGGTTGGTTTATTTTATTGAACCTATCTGCTACAATACTATCATCCCTTCGGGATTTGTATGAATGATGGGCCTCGATTGTCTAAGTTTCACCATCTTTTAAGTACAATTATTGGCTGACTACCGTGGGTATGGAACGAGTGTGGGAGCACTCTGGGAGCACTGTGGGTTCACTCTGGGTGGAGGCTGAAGGGACTGTAGGGTTTGTTTATTAGAATAATGCAATTTATTGATATTGTGTTGGGTTTTTTGTGGGGTGCGAGGGGGTGTCCAAGTGGCTAGATGGTTAGTATTAGGACATAGAGTAGGGGAAAGAAAATTAATTTTCTGGAGAAACAGTAAAATACACAGTTGTATAGGTTTCTCCAAAGTTACGTTCTCTTTCTATTTTGTGATTTTTGATAAGTAATTTTTGGCCAGAAAACAAGGCTCTTATCACACGTAAATCCGCACTAAATGCTCCTAAAATATTTCCGTTCTCAAGAAATATCACCTTATTAAATTTTCTTTTTGATAGGTAATCTTGTTTTTCCAAAAGTGCAATAGATATATTTTCTAGTCTACGTTTTCCCTTCAACTGATTACTAGTTCCTAATAAAAAACTTTGCTCCAAACCTTTTTTGAGTTTGTACGGACGTAAAAGTTTGGATGCATATTCAGATTGTAGTCTTTTTTCGTTTTCCTCATGTTTGACTTCTTGAATTCGTTTTTGCTCCTGAATATCTTCAAGGGAGCAATAAGATAATTCTATAGTTAACTTTCTATTGCACTTGTCAAAACTAGCCAAATAAGAGACTGTCTCATCTTCATAATTAATATATGGAAGGATGATGCCATAATATTTAGAAGGGATGATGCCGATTGGTAAAGAACTGTTACTATCATCACCCTTTCCATATACAAAAATTTCTTTTCTCTTAGATGCATGCCATAGGGTAACTCTGAAAATTTCTCCAGACTGACCTCTTAGCCTTCTACCATCCACTGAATTTAAATGTGTTGTAATAGTTTTATTTCCAGTTTTTTCCGGAGATTGAATTCGATGAGAAGGTTCTGATGTGGTTGATGAGAATAATCTCTTAAGCAAATTCATGACTATCTAATGCATAGAACTAATATACTGTATCATCAAATTGCAAATTAGAATTAGCAATTCATTTACATCTTATTATTCTCCTTTGATTTATATGTCTCTAATTCCTTTTTTAGTCTGGAGTTTTCTTCCCATAATTTATCAACTTGATTGTTAGATATGAATTTAAGACCAGTGGATTGTTTTATCTCATCCTTATAAGAAAGTAAAGGCTGATATAACTGAAAATATGCTTTTCCAATAACTCCATTAAATAATATTAATTCAGGGTTTTGGCTTCCTCCTTTTAGTATTTGTCGCTGCGCGATCCCAGGATAAGGATCGATATAAATAATTTTTTGAATTCCGAGTTGATAAGCTTTCTTTGAACACAGCTCGCAAGGGCTTGCCGAAGTAAATAGCATTCCTCCGGTTATCCCTTGACCACCATACTTGGTTAATTGCAAAAAAGCGTTTTCTTCTGCGTGTAAACTTCTTGTATGGACTTGATTTTTATCTCCTTCAAAATTATTCTGTACCTCTTTGAAACAAAATGATATATTATTACCGCAGGCTGAAAATCTTTCAAGCTCTTTTGACTGATAGCTCTTTTTAAAATAATCACGAAAGTCAGAATCAGTGCGTTCATATTCTGTGTAAGCATCCTGATCATTTCCATATATTAGATCATTAGAATTTCTTAAAAGGCAAGGGACTTGGTTCTCTGGGGTATTATTCCACCCTATAGCTTTAACAGAATAATTGCCATCGGTAATTGCGGCACCAACTTGCCGAGAGATACAACCGGAATTTAGTTTTGCAGTAAATGCTAGCTGCATTATTCTTTCGTCAGGTGTCGGATTAATTATCCCAGGCTTCAACATTAATGCATAATACCATAATAGTTGTCTTTTTAGGTTATTGTAGTTGTTATCTTTGGAATCAGAATTATTAACATGGATATCTGCAAGTTCTGTGCATCTTTGAATATTCTGTGAAATATAAAGGTTGTTACCTGAAAGTTTTTTGGGGTATTCTTTATCATCAAGTTGATTTATTTCTGTTAGATTAAAATTCAAACTATTTAATCTTTTTAGTCGAGTAGAATTCTCTGTATTTATAGCCATTAAATAGAATGATGAATATCTCTCTTTTAAGTAGAATACCTCAAAAGGATTTCTTAGAGCATCAATTACGATAAATGCTGGTTTATTTTTTTGTTTAGCAACCTCTCTGATAACCTTGATTATTTTGTTTGTCTTATGGATGATTGTGTCTGTATGTTTCGCTTCAAAATCCCCACTCTCATTTATAGCCATTCCACAAGATCTAATATTATCTCCTACCATCTGGTATATTGATGTGTATAAATTTCCCGAATCATGTTCACTTAATTTGCTCTTAAGCTTCTCTGTAAAGTCATGAAGGTCACTTGTATATAATTTAAAAGCAGTTTTAATTCGTTCGTTTTTTTCATTATCATCCTTTTCTGGAGTCCTTAATAAACTAATAGCCTGATGATATCCATTATATTCAATTTCTAGGCTTTTGAGCTTTTTTTGATAGTTTGTAGTAGTAGGGAATTTATCATCCAAATAAGAGCAGAACTCCCCAAAAGTATGATTTAATATAAATGATGTGATAATATCCTTAATTCTGATCAGATAGAATGGATACCAATTGTTTTCTGAAAAATCGAGAATAATTCTTGTTTTCCGTTGTTCATTTGGATGATCAAATTTGAACGCGTTAATCTTTGGGAAACCTAATTTTGATTTCTCTTTTGAAAGAATGGATGCGGCAGTAGTACATCCAGAACCAGTTCTGCCAGTAAGCCCAATTACTAAAAAGTTGTTTCTGTATGAATAAATTTTTTCAATTCCTTCTTGCATATTGTTCTTATTCTAAGTCGCTATAAGTCGTAAGCACAAATAACTCATTCATTTAAGATAATTAAATGCAAATGCGTTATCTGTATTCCCCATCTAAGATAAGCCTTTTTAGTATTTTGAAAAGTATTTTTCCTAGATGATGGTATGAAGGAAGTTCACTCCATCAGAAAGAAAGCCAACTGCGACTTATATACTCATCGATTGAAGGCCCCCGACATGAGTTTTAGCACAGAAATGAACCAATGCATGAGGCGGAACCGCTGATTAATTGCAGAGTAATGGTACTCTGCCTCTGAAAGTCGGGCTTTGGGATCAGTCGATGGTGATCCGTCTTTGATTGATGGTGCTCTGCGATTAATTTTTGGGATCTGTCGCTGATTGCCGGGGATCTGTGATTTTTTTCAGGGCTTTGCAATTCCTTTCCGGGGACTTGTGATTGGTTGAAGGTGATTTGTGATTTTTTTACGGAATCTGTGATTCATTTAGCTTGATCTGTGATTTTCCAGCGGTGACCTGCCACTCATTTGGTGGGATCTGCGATTTTTTTATGGGATCTGTGACTTTCCACCCGGGAGATATGATTGTTTTCCTGGGATTTATGATTTTTTTCAGGGATATAAGACTTATCACGTGGGAGATACGACTTTCTACCTGGGAGATGAGATTTCTGAGTGGGAGGTATGACTTCTCACCACGGAGATATGATTTTTAAGTGGGAGATATGAATTTTTACCAGGGAGATATGACTTTCAACCCGGGAGGTACGATTTCTGAGTGGGAGATATGATTTCCAGGTGGGAGGTATGATTTCTAAGACGGATCCAGGGCTCCCGAGATGGGATAGAGCACTGACCTTGGGGTAGAGAATCAGAGTCCCTGCGGTGACTATGAATGGCAAATGAAATCATCGATAATACTAACTAATGCCCAATATTCACCTTGAATACAGAACACATACCTAGGGGAGGACTGCCCTACTAGGGGTTGGGATTTATGGCATCAATAATTCAGTTCGGCCCAAAGTCTGTTTGTTTTATCATCAAAGGCGTATGTCCATTGTGTTCCCCAGCGTTTCCCCGAAGCTAGCCAAATGTCGGCNTGTTGGGGTCGTTCTTCCGTAGATAAGAGGTTAAGTCCCTGTAACTGATTCACACTGGAAAAACTTACCAGTTTAAAATTTGCCTTATCGACTACTCCTTTCAGGTTGTAGACCGATATTCGGGTATTCAGGTCAGCATCGAAGTAGCAATTCACAAATTCCACTTTGGGTATGTTGATCCCGGAATGGAGCTCGTAGGTATCTATCACCAATTGGCTGCAATCTGTGGAGTTGGTAAAGGTGAGGTAGATGAACAGTATCGGAATAGCCACTATGAGCAGGGAGAGTGACACAACAGTGATTTTTTCTTTCTTTTTCATGGCTGGTTGGGTGGTCATTCAAAATTCTTTTTGTATTCCCATCTAAGATAACTCTTTTATGAATTAAAAAAGTCATTTATTGGAAATGATGGTTTGAGTGTGATCATTCATCCTTTGATAAGGTCTGTGGGCCAGAGACTTTGGGGAGGGTGTATCAGAACCGTAACTCTGATTGGCGAAGAAATCGTTTTGCCTCTACTTCTTTTCCAATAATTCATTCAATGTTTCCATTGACTCTTCACTCCCTAATTCAACTGCCTTTGTATAACTTTTTATTGCTTCTTCTTTATTGCCGTACTTTAAGTAAGCCTCACCCAGGGAATCCCATAAATTACCATCTTCCGGGAATAGTTTCACATTGAGTTTAAACAAGGCCAATGCCCAATCTGGTTTATCTTCTTTTTTCAGCCTGCTATACCCCAGTATATTGAGTATTGAAGGGTCAATGAAGTCTCCTTTAAGTTCTGTATGTATGAAGCCCGATAAGCTTTCCGCATTTTCAGATGGATTCGTTTTCATAAATCCATGAATCAATTCATAGATGTTTTTAGGAATGGGTGTAGCCTTATACTCAGTATCAAAAATCATTTTGCCTATCTCTCTGGCAACGTTTTCTGATTCACTTCCTAAAAACGCATTTGTGATGTATATGACAACTACATCATCCTCTACAAATCTTACAAAGTCTGCAAAATACAATCCATTACTACCATTGTGGGCAACCATTTTGGTTTCTCTATTGGTTTTAGAGATTGCCCAACCGTACCCATAAAACGATGTCATTTCATCATTCTCGGCAACATACGGAGTTTCCAGGGCTGTTCTTGATTTGGATGTTAAAACGAGGTTGTCTTCCAACGCAACATGCCATTTATATAAATCTTCAACGGTAGAATGAATGTCTCCCTTACCTATGCTATACCAATGATTATCATTGTAAGGGAGGTGTTGCTGGGTGGTTCCCCAATCTGCCCACTGCTCGTCGCTTCTGTGGTAGTAGTACCCATGTGCCAGTCTTTCTGAATTAAAATTGATGCTTTTATATCCGGTGCTTTTCATTTGAGCAGGTTCGAATAAATAGTCCTGCAGAAAAGAACCATACGTTTGATTTGAAACAGACTCTAATATAGCTGTGAGTAAGATGTAGTTAGCATTTGCATATTGGTACTTTGTTCCGGGTTCTGATTGTAATGCTGATTCAAAAAATTCTGTTAAAAACTGTTCTTTGCTTGCTTCATCGTATCTAAAGCCTCCGGTTCTATTGGAAATTCCTGATGTATGCGTTAATAATTGATGAATCGTTATATCCTTTTTGTCACCAGGTGCCTGGTCAAAATAAGAACTTATTTTATCTGATGTTTTGATTTTTCCTTGCTCTACAAGTTTCAAAATAGCTGATGCAGTAAATTGTTTTGTTACAGAACCAATATTAAAGACCGTTGAAGGTGAGTTGGGTATCTTATTTTCCCTATCTGCCCATCCATATCCTTTCGATAAAATAATTTCTCCTTTTTTAGCAACTAAAACAGAACCTGAAAAACCGTTCGAAGCACTTTGGGTTAAGTAATCGTCAATATGTTTTGTAATGGTAATTAAATCTGTGTCCTCTTGTTCCCGGATGCAGGAATAGAGTAAGAACACGATGCTAAAAGCCATTAGTAAATAATATTTCATATCTGTATTATTTCCTGCGCTATGAGCCCTTTTGCTTTCTAAGTATTTTGACAATTCTACTATTGATGATCTCTGATAGGTTCCAATTGTAAAGGTCAGGGTCTGTAGTACTGTAAAACGCAACAACCACAGCGTCCAGATCTTTATAATATTCAGCAAAACTTTGGTAACCCGGAACCCAGCCCCCATGCTTGTATTCATAAATGGAAGCGTAGATTTCTTCCTCTCCTTCTTCGAACAGTGAACCCTGCTTCGCCGACAGGCGGGCTTCATTTAACGCTCTAACGAAGGTGCCCACGTCTTCTGCTGTGGCATGCATACCATGATCGTTGGTCTTTAAATCATTCGGATACCCAACATGGTACCCACTCATTACATCGTCGATATTCACCTCACTTAGTGAGTTGAAGGTATTTTTAAGGCCAAGCGGAATTAGAATTTCCTCTTTGATGAATTGGAAGTTGTCATAACCCAGCTCATCATCCATGATCCTGTTGATTAGCAGGTAATTGGTATTGCAATACTCATAGTCTTCACCGGGTTCAAAGTTGGCGGGCATACCAGAGATCAGCGCAAGGCTTTCTTCAAACGTTTCGGTTGGAGCTGCCCAAAAATCCGGAGCATCTGTAAAGTTCGGGATGCCACTTCTATGCTGTATCAGCAATCTCAGGGTGATTTTATCAACGTTTTCGATTTTCCCATTCAGTTCTGGCAAATAATCAGCGATGGTCTTGTCCAGTGAAAGTCGTCCGGCTCTCACAAGCTTGGTGACCGCCACCGCATCGTAGAGCTTGCTAATGCTGGCAATCTTGAATAGTGCGTCAGGTTTGGCGGGTATCTTCGCATCCCGGTCATGCCAACCGGAAGCAAGATATTGGGGCGATTGACCAGCCTGATCTATATAAACGATCATTCCGTCAAATCCATGACTAATGGCCTCATCTGCCTGCTCCTGCACCGTATCAGGTAGTGGTAGTATCCAGGCTTTTACGAGCAGCCAGGGGACAAAAAACAAAGAAATGGCAGTTCCAACGAAGAGCGTAATTCTAATAACAATGGTTTTTCGAGAGGTCATGGTCATGTATTAGCGATCTGTTATCTGAATTATGAGGTAGCTTAAAAGTAATAGTTTAGGTGTAATTGAAATTCTAAATTCAATCCGGTTTCATCAAAGAAGTCCGTTGAATGAAACCCCTCATAGGGATTTCCGGAGGTTTTGTTAAAGGTGAAAGTACCCACTTTAACATTGGTACCCATGTAAGCACCATCAAAGAGTTTGATTTGAAAACCATATCCTGCATCCAGAAACAGGTAGTTGTAAGTAGCCGGATAATAGGTATTTCGTTGATTGTGAATAATGGCTAATTGTGTGACGAAATAGAGGTTGAATTTCTGTTCTAATCCATTGGGAAAATACTTGTAGTTAACTTCACCACTGAGCAGTGTTTGATCTGTCCGATCAAATGGATTGAAACCCAAACCTAGTTCGAACTGACTATTTCCCTTCAAATAGGCAAGACCCGGCGTAGCTAGCAAGGTGTAAAGCTCACCATTAAATCCTGTGTTAAAACTAACACCCAATTTACCAGTGGTTTTCGAATCACTTATCTGTGCCTGATGCACCAATGGGGACAATAGGATCAGTGTGATTAGGAGGGGGCGTATCATGAGCTGATTTGATGGATTAGTGGTTCATTTCGAGGATTCGCACAATGCGTTTGTATAGCCTATTGAGCTCGAGCCAGTAGATTTCTTTACCGCTGGTATTGACAAACTGGACCACCACTGCGTCTATGTCAGGATGGTAGCGAGCGATGCTGGTATAGCCTGGCAACCAACCAGTATGTTCGTATGGGTAGACCGACGTGTAAATGGTCTGCTCTTCAGGCGAAAGCAGGGAGCCGTCGATGAGTGCCCTTAGAAAGACACTCACATCTTCTGCGGTGGCGATCATGGATCCGCCAGGTAGCGGATATTCCCAGTCCTTCACGTCAGGTTCCCAACCTTTCAGATAACCACTCATCAGGTCATTCATATCTACTTCTGCTGGGATGTTGTAGGTATCGCTTAAACCAAGTGGTGTTAACAGCTCGTCTTGGATATACGTATGATGAGCGTATCCCAATGTTTGATCTAAGATTTCCCCAATTAACAAATAGTTGGTATTAGAATATCGATATTTCTTATTGGGCTCAAATTCCGCTGATTTGTCATAAATCCGCGCTGCAAATGAGAGGTAATCATCAAATGTTTCGCCGTTAACTTCCGGTTCGAAACTGTAATCCAGTATGCCGCTTCGGTGTTGGAGCATCATCTTCAGGGTGATCTGATCAGAAAATGCAATACGACCTTTTACTTCCGGGATATACTCCGATAACGTTTTGTCCAATGACAATTTCTCATCTGCAACCAATCGAGTAGTTGCAGCTGCGATGTAAAGCTTGCTGATACTTGCAATCTTGAATAATGCATGAGGGTCTGCCGGAATCTGGTTTTCACGGTTTTCCCACCCCGCAGCGTACAGTTGAGTATCACCTGGCCGATTGACACAGACAATGATACCATCCATGCCCTGGTCCACCGCATCATTTAGTTGTTCCTGGACAGTGTCTGGCAATGGCTGAAGTCCAAATGTGCAGCCCGATAAAATAACTGCAATACAGGCAAATGTCCTGGATGAAATGATTGGTGTAACTCGCTTTTTCATCTTTGTTGGATTGCTCTTTATCAGTTTAATTAACTGTACTGATTAATTAACTGTACTGAAGACAATACATTAGCAAACTCTCTAGTGATCCGATTAAAATGCTTACCAGGATTTGCGGTAAAGACAATCTTTTTAGGCTAAACGAATTTGCATGAGCAACCCACAGAGCTGCAATAGCACAACATCCAAACAGTATTGTTGCAATAGTGCCCAGGTTATTGGGTAATACTCCCATCCAATCCAAAGCAACCAATTCGAAAATCGTATACCCAAAAATTGCCACTGCGAAATTCGATTTTGGATTCTTTCTAATAAAATAGAGTCCACTATAAAAAAGCATAATGCTGATAATATATGGAGCAAACTGGATGTAATAGTTAAAGCTCATCCAGGCTTGGAGCTGAATACTAAATTCAGTTTGGGTTATGAAAATACTGAAAGTAATAAGTGATGCCACTAAGAATACTATTCCGGTAATCTTTCTCATTTCCATGTTTTCACTATTCACCCTTACTATAAATGTTTGGCTCAAAAAGTTTACTGGGTTCTTCTATTCAAATTCAATGACTTGCGCATGTACAGTAATTGTACGTCGTGTATAAAAAGGCGGAAAACCTCCTACATGCTCCTCCGTGGTCAAATTGGTGATGGCTTTTGACTTACCTATCATATCAGCCTGATCAAGCAACTGAGTGTATGCATCCTTGTATAGGTTTCGTTTCTTGATTCCCCCAAAAAAGAATACATATTCTACTTCCGAGCTGCCACTTACTTTGTCGACGACTTTAAAGTTTGATTCAGAGAGTTCTACTTGTGTAGCATTGTGATTTTGATTGAGTACATACGAATACCCTACTCCACAGCTACTAAGTACGCCTAGAGATAAAATGATTAAAGTGATTTTAATTGTGTGTTTCATTTTTGTATTTGATTTATAGTGATTAATAAAGGCTATCGCTCAATTATCATTTGTAAGCTGGAATCCTCAACCTGCTAGCCATATTAGAATACTCCTGACTTGTCAGACTAAGTTTTAAAAATTCCACCCTAAGTAAATCTGTGGCTCAAGAAGAAAGTAGTTTCTCCACTTATCATCCAACTCCTTGAATCCATCAGGAGCATTCTTGTCAGACGTCCAGAGCATACAATTAATCTGTGGTTCTATGAAAAAATGTTTTTTCTTACCAAATGCGATATTGTAGCCCAAATGATACGAAGTATACAGTTTGAAACCCTTTTCAATTTTATCACCGTCCAGGTCCAAATAGGTTTGAAATTGTGGCAGCACTTCAGCAGTCGCAAATAGTCCTTTCCATAGCATACGTTGGTACGATATGCCTACACCAGCTGTTCGTACATGTCCCGGATAGTATTCACTTTCTGATTCTATCTTATCCAAAAGACCATCCCACCAGGTGATTCCCATTGGCTGGAACAATCGAAAGTGGGCAAACTTCAATCCGATGATGTTCTTATTATCCAGGTTTCGTTTTACATGAAGCTCTATGTGTTGTGTACTTGTGTGATCGTTCCAGGAACTAAAAAGAAGTGATTCAGGAACAAAATAAGGCATACTTACCCTCCACTTATAGGTTACTTCCGTTTCTTCACCCTGTGGCGAATTGATTTGAGCAAAAGCACCAAATGTGCTTAGAAATAAAAGAATCGTAATTAGATTTTTCATGATAGTATTTTTTCTTTTAAAATTCGATTACTACAAAGCCCTCCCCTTATGGTTAGTTTGTTTGGTAAAGGAGAAAGGAATCATCGATCATTTGCTTTGTTTTAATTAATTGATGATGCGAAGATGAAGCGGAATTGCAGGCGAATCGTTCTAAAATGAAATTCAGAACTTAATAATGAGATTTGGAACTTTTTAGACCGGCATAAGTTTGAACAACCAAAATCGGTATAGGCTTACGAATGATTTGAATAGTCTGCCGTTTTCCCCGCTGGTTAACCTTAGAAATAGACTTTGTACATGAGATTAGGGAAGAGTCCGACCTGTGTGACATAGCTGATGTTATCAGGTTCGCTTTCATCATAGTACTCAGCTATTCTTCCTTTTGCATCAGTGATATCATAGATGTTGAGGTAAAATTCGTGCGTAGTTTTTGGTTTATTCCACTTGTAGCTCATAGAGAGATCTATCTGATACAGGTCGTCAAGGGATGATTCATAGGCTTTGTCATAGTCCCAATATCGGTCATTGGCCGGATCTACATTTAGCTGGCCTTGATCATCTCTTCTTAGCGGTATTATTTTTCTTCCTCCGCCCATAAAAACTTTTAGATTGATCGTAAGCGCCTGATTGTCCTTTCTTCCAAGATTAAGAAATTCCTTTCCAGCTAATATATTGGCTATATACTCACTATTATATTGTGTATTTCGCCACCTGTTTTCCAGGGTTTTGTACTTCGATTGAAAGAGTGAAATATTGATCAGGAAGTAATAGCTGTCGTTGAAGAATTTCTCGATGGTAAGCTCGACTCCATAATTCTTGCCTTTTCCTTCATTGACAAGATGTACATATTCATAATCTATTCTTTCATTTAGTGTGGCATAGTAGCTAGTGTCGGAATTCTCTACTGGCAAATCATACAGCCACTGGTAGTATAGTCCCAGTTTTGCTTTCAGATCGGACCGAAATCGCTTCTCTATCGCAAGCGTATAATGGTCTGCTTTCAGCAGCCCCAGCTTGCGGTTGGGTTCTGTGACTATACCTTGATCATTTGGCACCTTGGCAAAATAGTTATGTGCACTTTCCATGGTGCTGTGCTTACCATATCCCATAGTCAAATCGAGAGTGGGATTCAGCTCCCAACTCATGGCAAATCGTGGCTCTAATGTGCGATCTTGATTGTAGAGTTCATTCATCTGATGAATGCCTGTAATAAATGTGAGCTTTTCGAAGGCCTGAAATTTCCAGCTGATGAAATTCCTAAGTGTGCTCATTTGCTCATCAAAATCAGCGAGCACTCTCTGAGCGGATACCGTATCTTTTCGCAGCTGCTGGAAATAGTCATAGCTGAAATAAGAATATTTGAATCCTGCCTGTAGCTTATGCTGATGGTTGATTTTATAATGAAAGGTCACTGCTCCACGGTAGGTGGATTTGCTTACGTCTCCGTCAAAATATTGGTAAGATGAACCCTGAGCTTGTGTAGGAGAAATGAATCTGGCTTGCACACTATCCTTGATACCATCCGTAGCGTACACTACAGATGTATTGAGATAGGTCTTTTCAGATAAGTTGATCGAGTGATTGATGCCCGTATTAAAAAGATAACTTCTCGTAGAATGGTCTTTCGACAGAGAGTTCAATTGAGCGCTATGACCAGGCGACCCCACAGCTTCCATGCCCGACATATTTTCCAGGTCAAACCCACTATAACCACCTAAACCAAAGATCGAAAAAGTGCCTAGCTTATCGGAAGGCAGCATAATTTTGAACGCACCATCTTGAAAATTAGTAGCGCCACTGCGGTCCACCAGGCCGAGGTTGCTCATCAGCGTGATCGTTGAGTAACGATAGTTGACCAGGTAAGAGCTGGTATAGCCCTTTTTGAGCGGGCCTTCCAGGGTAATGTCCGTACCCATGAGTCCCACTCCAAACACCCCTTCAAACCGTTCATTGTTTCCCGATCTTAATTTGATGTCGTATACCCCGGACAATACATCACCATATTCAGCAGGGAATGCGGAGGTGTAGAAATCGGAAGTAGCCAGCAGATTATTGTTGAGTGCACTGATGCCTCCCGTACCGATCCCACTTTGATTGGCGAAGTGGTTTGGGTTGGTGATTTGTACACCCTCCAATCTCCATTGGATGTATTTTGGTGAATTACCCCGAACGATAATGTCGTTGCTGCCATCCTGAGTTGTAGCTATCCCGGTGTAGTTTGACAAGATTCGGGTAGGATCGTTAAAAGGTCCCGCAAATCTGTTTGATTCCTCAGGAGAGATTGATCTGGCACTAACCAATGCCATGTCATTGATCGGAGTTCCTTTGTCCATTTGTGCTACCACGGTCACCTCCGACATTGTGGTAGCATTCTCATGCAGGGTAAGCTCTAGTACCACTTCCTTGGCCGAATTCACCACAATATTTGGAATTACTTTTTGCTCATAACCGATGTATGAAAGTTGCAGATTTACGCGCCCGACTGGTACTTTTTCAATCCGGAAATTCCCATTATTATTCGTGGTAGCACCAATAGGAGGTGAGGAGTCTTCAATCATTACGGTCACTCCAATCAGCGGTAATTTGCTATCCTCATCTATGACCTGCCCACGAATGGTTTGCCTTAGAATTTTTGGTTTGTCTTCCTTAGGTTCTTGAGTAGGTTTTGGTGGAATGATAAGGGTATCATTCACTTTCCGGTTGGTCAGGTTGGTATCTGTCAGAACATGGGCTAATGCATTTTCATGCGACAAGTATTGGCAAATCAAGAAGAAGACTACTATCCGGACAATTGTGGACCTTGTATGACACTTATTTAATAATTTTTTCAATTGTGTAGCTTACAAAATGGAGGATAACAGAACTTTAAGTCGATGTGTTATTTCTTCTTTTTACCATTCGGGTAATAATAGTCATCAATCCAATAGTTATCAGCATCAAGGAAATTACCACAACACCTAAAGTGGGAAAATTATTGATCATCCCATCTTCCGATTGAAATACGATCCATCCTGCCAGCACGGCGGCCACACCTGCTATTGCCAGTTGCATTGCTGCATCGACAGCCATATATGCACCCCGGTCTTCTGCCTCCGGGACAACTGTGCCTAATGCTGAAGAGGAGATGCTCCGGGCATTGATTCCAAGAAAAAGTAACGTATGAACCAGGATGACTGACCAAAGAGGATTTATTCCCAGGTTCGTAAAAACCGTGACCGTCATGATGGTAATGATGGTCCCCACCACGAAAATAGTTAGCGTCCCAAATTTATCTGTCAAACGGCCAATCAGGGGAGAGAATATGAAAGTAGCAGCTCCGGCAATTCCATAGAGTAAAGGGAGGCTTTCCAGAGATACCCCAAGGTTGTTGGTGCAAAAGGCTGAGCTAAAGGTCATCAGAATAACATCTCCCGCTACCAAAAGGGTATTGTTTAAAAACACGATTAGATACCTTCCATTGCTGATAATTTTTAATGAGTGAAGCAGTGGGTTGACTTTTACTGGTATGAGTAAATGTTTATTTACAGGATTGATTTTCCAGATAATGAG
>JAHCMM010000253.1 GCA_019192515.1 Cyclobacteriaceae bacterium SS2 | reverse complement strand
AATTTCTCGGCATAGGTCTTATCAAAAGCATGTTCTGCATCAATAATGGCCGCTAATCCACCTTTTTTCTGCGCTTCTGCAATACAATGCATAGCCAATGTGGTTTTACCGGAAGATTCTGGACCATAAACCTCAATAACTCTTCCCTTGGGAATACCCCCTACACCAAGTGCCATGTCCAGCCCCAGTGAACCCGTAGAAATAGTGGGCACATCCAGCACCTTATTGTCGCTCAACTTCATGATGGTTCCCTTACCATAAGTCTTTTCCAACTTATCGATGGTCAATTGAAGCGCTTTGAGTTTTTCCGTATTGTCAGCCATGATGGTAGATTTCTAAATTGATTAAAGCAAAACTATGTAAACGATGCTAATTATTTATGCAATTTAGCTAAAAATATTAGCAATTCACTATTCCATCCCACTCGGTGAGATTTGAAACCGTTTTTCATTAAAATACCGGCGTGCAGGTATTCAAATACAAATTAGTTGAAACAAATCACAAGATTTATAGATGGTAAACAATTAATTTGCAAAAATGTCTGAGAATCCATGAAGAAGAAAATTCTCATCACCATTTTCGTCATCGCCCTGTTATTAATCCTCGTCAATGGAAAGCTGTTGATCTATGGCCTACAGCAAGGCTGGGGGCAATTCAACATTATCCGGAAGGCCGTTCCTATCTCAGATATCTTGCTAGACCCCAATCAACCTGACTCATTAAAGACTAAACTTGAGTACACATTAAAGGTCAGGGAATATGCCATGGAAAAGCTTGGGCTGGACGAGTCTGACAACTACTTCACTTATTACGACCAGGGTGGCAAACCCATATTATGGAATCTGTCTGCTTCAGAACCCTATGAACTCAAACCTTACCTTTGGAAGTTTCCCTTTCTAGGCTCCATGCCTTATAAAGGATTCTTTGAGCTGGAGAGAGCCAAAAAGGAAAGGGATAGATTGGCAAAAGAAGGGTACGACACAAGAATTCGTACTGTAAGTGGCTGGTCCACGCTGGGGATACTGAAAGACCCTATCCTGAGTAATATGCTGGAGCGGAGTGATGGAGAGCTGGCTGAAGTGATCATTCATGAACTGGTCCATGCTACCGTATTCATCAAAGATGAAGTGGATTTTAATGAAAACCTGGCTTCATTTATAGGAGAAGCGGGAGCCCAGCAATTCTTAAAAGATCATTATGGAGATTCTTCCCGGGCATTGACGGAATATATCCAGGAACTGGATGACAGTGAGCGTTTCAAACGCTACATGCTTCGGGGAACTCAAAAGCTGGATAGCCTGTATACAAAAATCGCTACTGAACCAGACAGCATCAAGCAACAGGCGAAAAACTCCATGATCGCGAAAATTGCTACTGAGTTGGATACTGTTTCTTTCAATAATCAGAAATACAAGGAGATCTTCAACAAAAACCTGCCAAATAATGCTTACTTCATGGCTTTCTTGAGGTATCATTCCAAATCCGACTCATTAAAAAGCATACTAAATGATTATGATGGCAATATTTCCCGGATGATCAAGGATTTAAAAAAGCGTTACGAGTAAATTCGTTAACAAATTGTTACCATTTTAACATAAAATTGATTTCTCTTTAATTTTGAATATTATCGAGTGGAATTGAAGCAGAGCGTACTGGATAGCCAAACTGAGTCTGCTGCATTACTAAAATGTAAACATTAGATTAACCAAGTTTTACTAAACAAATAACTTCATGTCCAAGCACAACCAAAAAATTCTGGTGGTAGATGATGAGGCCGACATACTCGAACTGTTAAAATACAACCTCAGCAAAGAGGGGTATGAAGTCAAAACAGCACTTGATGGGATCAAAGCTGTAGAGGTTGCCAAAACCTTTGTTCCTGATCTCATCATCCTGGATATAATGATGCCGAAGCAAGATGGTGTAGAAACATGCCGTCAGGTTAGGGAGCTACCGGAGCTTATCAATGTCTTTGTGATCTTTCTTACCGCAAGGTCCGAAGAATATTCTGAGGTAGCTGCCTTCGAAATGGGGGCTGATGATTACATCACCAAACCAATTAAGCCCAGAGCATTGGTTAGTCGTATCAACGCGCTCTTCAGAAGGGAGTCTAAAAAGAAAAAGGAATCCAATAAGATCAAGATTGGTGATCTGATCGTAGACCGGTCAAGCTATACCGTGATGGCAGGCGAAAAGATCATTACCCTGCCAAAAAAAGAATTTGAATTGCTTTTCTTTCTGGCTCAAAATCCGGGCAAAGTATTTAGCAGAGACGAACTCCTGCAGAATATCTGGGGCACAGATGTATATGTATTAGCACGGACAGTAGATGTACACATCAGAAAGGTAAGAGAGAAAATTGGAGAGGGCTATATCTCCACCATCAAAGGCGTAGGCTATAAGTTTGATATCAGTTAGTTTTAAGGTATGTTGATCAATTCCAGGGCACTTGCCTTGTTGCTTGCCATACTTATTTCAGTGATCACCACTGCTTTTCTGTCTTTGGTGGACGAAGCGCTGAATGTTGCCCTGGTCATTTGTTTTCTCCTTTCATTTTCTTCCTCTTATATCCTTATACGCATTTGCCTTGAGTTTCTCTTCTTCAGACAGATCAAAGAGATCCACGATGCCTTACAGGATATCAGGTCACAGGATTTGTCCTTTGTCACTATGGGAAGTGGTATCACGGCTAGTCTCAACCCACTAAAAAAGATCAACAAAGAGATATTTAACTATGCCGAAAAGAAGCAGGCTGAGATCAGTGAACTCAAACGCATGGAAGCCTTCCGAAGAGAATTCATTGCAGATGTGTCTCATGAACTGAAAACTCCTCTTTTTGCCGCCCAGGGGTTCGTACACACATTGCTTGATGGAGCTGTGAAAGACAAATCCGTCAGAAAGAAATTCCTCCGCAAAGCTGCCCGCAGCCTGGATGGTCTCGATATCCTGGTACAGGACCTTTTGACTATCTCACAACTGGAGACAGGAGAGATTAAAATGCATTTCGAGCATTTCGATATCTGCGAGCTATGCAAAGAAGTTTTTGATCAGCTGGAAAGCAAAGCGGAAAAAGGTAAGATCACCATGGAGATTGATCATCCGGAAGATCAGCCCATGTTTGTTTTCGCAGACTATCGCAGGATCTACCAGGTATTGATCAACCTGGTATCAAATGGGATCAAATACACCAAATCAGGTGGACATGTATCCGTAAGGTTCGAAGAAGAAAAAGGCCGAATCAAGACATCCGTCATCGATAATGGGCGGGGGATACCCAAAGAAGACATCAGCAGGATCTTCGAAAGGTTTTACCGGGTAGATAAGAGTCGTTCAAAAGAAAAAGGTGGTACAGGTCTCGGATTATCCATCGTCAAACACATTCTGGAGGGTCATTCCACAACTATTGAGGTAGAAAGTAAGCTAAAAGAGGGTTCAGTATTTAGCTTTACGCTCAAAAAGGGTAAAGCGGTAGAACATCGCTTCATCGACGACGAAGAAGAGTAATGCACAAATACATCAAGGGGCTCAAATTTGAGGATATCATCCTCAAAGAGAATGACCATTTCATCATCATCAATAAACCACCTTATATATCTACCCTGGAGGATCGTAATGACCCGATAGATATACTCAAGTTGGCCAAAAACTATAATCCGGAGGCACAGGTATGCCACCGACTCGACAAGGAGACGTCCGGTGTACTTGTAATTGCCAAGCACAAAGAGGCCTATCGCCATTTCTCTATCTTATTAGAAAGGCGTCAGGTGAAGAAGGTCTACCATACGGTGGTAGATGGTATACACGAGCTGGATAACCTGGAAGCTGATGAACCCATCTTTTCTTCTACAAGTAAGTCCAGGGTAGATTTCAGAAGTGGTAAGCCTTCACTGACATTAATGTCCACCCTGGAAATTTTCAAACTGCATACATTGCTCAAGTGCTTCCCTGTGAGTGGTCGCTTACATCAGATCAGGGTGCATGCAGCATTTCACAATGCTCCGGTCTGTGGTGACCCCGAATATGGAGGAAGACATATTTACCTGTCAGAAATCAAGCGCAACTATTCACTTGGCAAATGGAAAGAAGAAAAACCTTTGATCGATCGGGTCGCTTTGCATGCCCACAACATCGCATTTCAAGATTTTGAAGGCAACGAAAAGGAAATTATCGCTGTTGAGGCCCCATATCCCAAAGATTTTGATGTTCTGATCAAACAATTAAGAAAATACCTATAATAATGTAGATGGGGTTTTGCTTTTATAAAGGATTACTTCTATTTTTGTGCTCCCTTTTCGGGAGGGTATTAATTTATTGAATTAGAAAAACAAATCAAATTGGATACTTTAAGTTATAAAACAGTATCTCTAAATAGTGCCACAGTTGAAAAAAACTGGATCCTAATTGATGTTGAATCAAAGGTTTTGGGTCGGGTAGCCAGTGAGGTAGCAAAAATTATCCGTGGCAAGCATAAAGCCGGATACACACCACATGTAGATTGTGGAGATAATGTGATTGTGATCAATGCGGATAAAATACGGTTGACAGGGAAAAAGTGGACAGAAAAGCAGTATGTCCGACACACTACTTACCCTGGTGGTCAAAGATTTGAAACGCCGCTAGCAGCTAAAGCCAAGACATCTAGGCTATTAGTTGAGCGGGCAGTAAGAGGCATGTTGCCTAAAAACAGTCTTGGCAGAAAGTTGTTTAGCAACTTATACGTATATGAAGGAGCAGAACATCCACATGAAGCTCAGAATCCAAAAGAAATTAAACTATAAACCTGAATGGATATAATTAACACCATTGGGAGAAGAAAAACATCCGTAGCACGTGTCTACTTGCAGAACGGTAAAGGATCTATTGTTGTAAACGACAAAGATCTGAAGGAATACTTCCCTTCTGAAATCCTACAAACGATTGTAAAACAGCCAATCATGATTGTTGATGTTGATGGAACATACGACATCAAAGTAAACGTAGATGGTGGTGGACCTGCCGGACAGGCGGAAGCTACTCGATTGGCAATCAGCCGTGCTTTGGTTGAGATTGATGAAGAGTTCAAGCCTGCCTTGAAGAAAGAAGGTTTTATGACCAGAGATTCAAGAATGGTTGAGCGTAAGAAATACGGAAGAAGAAAGGCGAGAAGGAGATTCCAATTCAGTAAACGATAAGATTAGATGGCTAAGATTGAATATAAAGACTTATTGGATGCAGGTGTTCACTTTGGACACTTAACCAGAAAATGGAATCCTAAGATGGCTCAGTACATCTTTATGGAGAAAAATGGCATCCATATCATTGACCTTAACAAGACTTTAGTTTGCATGGAAGAAGCCGCTGGTGCTTTGAAATCCATTGTAAGATCAGGAAGAAAGGTCATGTTTGTTGCCACTAAAAAGCAGGCAAAAGAGGCCATCGAAGGTGCAGCCAAGAAGCTGAACATGCCTTACGTTTCTGAAAGATGGTTGGGTGGAATGCTTACCAACTTTGCTACCATCAGAAAATCTTTGAAAAAGATGGCTAGCATTGATAAGCTGATGAAAGATGAGGCTTACCAAAACCTTGCAAAGCGTGAGCGATTGATGATCACTCGTGAGCGAGAAAAACTGGAAAGAGTTCTAGGTGGTATTTCTGACTTAAACAGGCTGCCCGCTGCTCTATTCGTGATCGATATCAAACGAGAGCACATCGCAGTGGCTGAAGCACAAAAGCTGAATATCCCTGTATTTGCTATCGTAGATACAAACTCCGATCCATCTGAAGTAGACTTCCCTATCCCAGGTAATGATGATGCATGGAAATCTATCAACCTGATCACAGGATACATTGCTAAGGCTGCTGAAGAAGGGCTTGAGGAGCGTAAGAAAGACAAAGAGGACGCCAAGCTCAAGGAAGACGAAGACGAAAAGCGAGCGGTGGACAAAGAAGAGCAAGAAGCTTAATACGCAAACAATAATATTATCTTAATCTTAAATTGGACACGAATAGTATTCGCTGTTCAATTTTTGTTAGGGGACTACCCAAACTTTAAAACTTATTGATAAAATGGCAATAACAGCACAAGACGTAAACAAACTAAGACAGATGACCGGTGCCGGTATGATGGACTGCAAAAAGGCACTTACTGAAGCAGAGGGAGATTTTGACAAGGCGGTAGAATTGTTAAGAAAGAAAGGACAGAAAGTTTCAGCTTCCAGAGCTGACCGTGAGACTTCAGAAGGGGTAGTATTTGCAAAAACTATCAACGATGGTAAGAAAGGGATCCTGATCGCGTTTACGTGCGAGACTGACTTCGTTGCCAAGAATGAAGACTTCATCAAGCTAGGTGAAGAAATCATCGAAGTAGCTGCCAAAGAAAACCCTTCTTCAATTGACGAATTGAAGTCATTGAAATCAGGTAGCCTCACCATCAATGAAAAGATCACTGAAACCACCGGTAAAATCGGTGAAAAACTGGAAATCAGCAGCTACGAAGTATTGGAAGGCGAGCAAGTGGTGCCTTACATTCACCTGAACAGCAAACTCGGTGTTTTGGTAGCGTTGAACAATACCAATGGAACAGACGTGACAGAAGCTGGAAGAGACGTAGCTATGCAAATTGCAGCTATGAATCCCGTAGCAGTAGATAAAGAAGGTGTAGATGCTGCAATCATCGAAAAGGAGGTCGAAATCGGAAAAGAGCAGGCACGTCAGGAAGGTAAGCCGGAGCAAATCATTGATAAAATTGCTCAGGGAAAACTTCAGAAGTTCTTCAAAGAAAATACACTTCTGAACCAGGCCTTCGTAAAAGACAACAGTGTATCTATCCAGCAGTACCTGGATGGTATCACAAAAGGATTGACTGTTTCAGAATTCAAAAGAGTTGTGATCGGATAATCTGATATCCTTAAAATATAAAAGACTACAGGGCCTGGCTTTGTAGTCTTTTTTTTGTCTAAACTTTTTTATGTGTCCCATCACAAAATGGCTTGTTGCCAGTATGCTTACACATACAAAACCAAACCGTCTTCGACTTATCAGCCTTAAAAACTTCAGGAGAAAATTCAGTCCCTTTATGCGACCCATCGCAAAATGGTTGATTTTTGGATTGACCACATGCGCACCAGGCATAGATCTTTCCTTCTTTAAGTTCAAATGATTTGGGTTCCTTCGCCGCTATTCCTGGAGTTGCCATACTATGATATGTTTAGAATAATCCTAACCATAAGACAATCTTGAGGAAGAAATTGTTTTAGGGTGGCGGCTAAACTACTGGTGCTAGACTACAAAAGTTTTAGTTTACCACAAACACTGAGATATCTTCATATCATAAAAATGATCGCAAAAGCTAGAAACTTTTGTAGTCTCCCACACTTTGTTTGAATCAAACTAAAACTTTTGTGGTCTCGTGCTGGCTTCAGCCTATCACACTTCCTGCCTGCTCAGCTTCACTACTCTTCCCGGCTTATCAAAAACTACATAAATCGCTCCATCTGGTCCGGAAATCACCTGGCGAACCCTACCATAATTTTTGAGTAAAGTCTGCTGGAAGATCACTTTTCCATCTTTTACATTCAACAACTGAACCTCCTCAAATCTCAGCGCACTCACCAACAACTGGTTTTCCCATTTAGGAAATACATCTCCCTTGTAGAAGTTAATTCCTGACACAGCAATAGAAGGTTTCCAGTACCAGATGGGTTGTTCCATGCCTTCCTTACTTTCAAACTCACTGATCAATTCACCATTGTAATTGATTCCATAGGAAATCTCTGGCCATCCGTAGTTCAGTCCAGCATTGACATGGTTTACCTCGTCCCCACCCAATGGACCGTGCTCAGCTACCCATACTTCATCAGTCTCAGGATGGATGGTCAAACCCTGAGGGTTACGGTGACCAAAGGAGAAAATGGACCACAGCTTATCTTTTTGACCATAGAAGGGATTACTCTTGGGTATACTCCCATCTTTATGAAAACGATGGATCTTTCCGTTTGGTAAGCTCAAATCCTGTGCACGGTCAGAAAGCGAACGATCACCAATAGATAAATAAAGAAATTGTTCCTCATCAAAAGCAATTCGACCACCGTAATGAATTCTGGTATTCAAGTAGCTCTCATGTGGCGCTTCAAATAGGATCTTATTTTCAGACCAGACATTATCTATGATCCTACCTCGTGCCACAGATGTCATCGCAAGGGGAACCGTATCCGTTTCATTTGTTATGCCATGACTGAATGCCAGGTATATCCAACCATTTTGCTCATAATCCGGATCAATCGCGACATCAAGCAATCCTCCCTGCCCGCCTACAACTACATCCGGAGTTCCCTTCACAGGCTCTGGGTTCAGCACCCCATTTTCATAGACCCTGAGTCTTCCTGGACGTTCAGTGACCAAAAAATGATTTTCTCCCAGGAATGCGATACCCCAGGGATTTTCCAATCCCTCTACCACAACCTTCGTATTTAGCATGTAGTCCAGGGTCTCTATCGT
>JAHCMM010000252.1 GCA_019192515.1 Cyclobacteriaceae bacterium SS2 | reverse complement strand
ACCCTCTCACTACAAGCAGATGAAGGACGATATCAACCACCTGCAGGAAATCCTGGAAACAGACCATGGGAAATTTGAACACCGGGGACATATTGAATCTATCCAAAAACAATGTGAGACCTTTTTCGAAAATTATAAAGCCCTTGGAATTGATTCCTTAAAGTCTATCCCAGTTTTCGTTGACTGGAACATTGGCAACTTCTCAGTGACCAAAAAAGGACAATTCTTTTCCCGATGGGACTATGACTGGTTTAGGATGAGCTCTAGGGTCATGGACTTTTATTTCTTTAGCAGGGTGTGCTCAGAAGCGGGTGACAGAACGGTATTCAGCTACCTGTTGGATCCGATGATGGAAGATCGATTCATGATCTTCCTCAAAAGCTATCACCAGGTATATCCCCTCACGGAGCAGGAAATCCTGTTTATGAAGGAAGCCTACCGTTTCTTTATCATCAATTATGTGATCAAAGACGGACGCTATTTCTTCCATGAGATCTATGCAACCAAGCTTCAGCGCGAGGCTCATGAAATTTATTTCCCTAAATTGGAAGAATCTTTTGATGCTAAAAAGATACTAAAAGCCCTGAATCTATGAGTCTGAAGATAAAATCGTTTGAATCAGTAGTAAAAAAATACAAAACCATATTCTTTGATGCATATGGAGTATTGAAAAACCACAAGGGACTTATCCCGGGGATCAATCAGACTTTTCAATTTCTGGCGGAAAACAATATTGACTACTTTATCCTGACCAATGATGCCTCCAGGAGCCCATCCGAATTGGCGGATTACTACCAGAAAGCAGGCCTTCATGAGGTAACGGAGTTCAAACTGATTTCTTCTGGAATGCTGGCTCGAGAATACCTGAGATTGAAAGTAAAATCAGGCACCATTGCATACCTGGGTACAGATAAGTCAGCACATTATATAGAGGCTCTTGGTTTAAAGACTATTTCCATCCAGAAGCTTGACCTGTCCAAGATTGACGACATCACTGCAGTGGTCTTCCTTGACGATGAGGGATTTGACTGGAACCATGACATCAACAAGGTCCTTAACCTGTTGAGAAGACGAACGATCCCAGCTATTGTTTGTAACACTGACAAATCTTATCCTGTATCCAAAGAAGAAGTGGCCATCGCCATTGGCGGGATTTCCAAAATGGTTGAAGAAATTGTTGACAAGAAATTTATACGATTCGGAAAGCCAGATGCCCAAATGTTTGTATATGCTTATGAGCATGCTCTAAACAATGGACAGCTAGTCGACAAAGGAGATATTCTGATGGTTGGTGATACGCTTGCTACAGATATACTTGGTGGCAACAAGTTTGGCCTGGATACGGCTTTGGTATTGACAGGAAATACACTACCTGACAGGGCTTCGTTCTACATACAGGCTACAGGAATTATTCCAAACTATGTATGTGAGTCAGCTGTGATTCAATAAGCATCACAATCATTTCTTTTCTTTGAAATCAGAACCTTAGTCTTTCCTATTTCGTACGCGAATAAAGGTCAAAACTTCCCGCACCATTTTAATATTCATATATGAAAAGTGAAAGGACTTTTACTCCTTACCAGGTATTTGTAATTGCTATTCTGGCTATCCTCCAGTTTACGATTGTCCTCGACTTTATGGTTATTTCTCCGCTTAGCGCCATTTTGCTTGAGGAATTAAGTATCACCACCTCACAATTTGGTCTGGTAGTTTCGGCTTATGCCTTTAGTGCTGGCGCTTCAGGTTTTCTGGCTTCAGGTTTTGCGGATAACTTTGATCCTGTTCTTCTATTCGGGATTTATCATCGGCACCTTATTTTGTGGGCTTGCCCAGGACTACCACTTTTTGCTCATTGCCAGGATCGTAACAGGAATATTTGGTGGTGTGATGAGCTCTATTAGCTATGCGATCATTACAGACCTTTTTCCACTGGAAAAACGCGGCAGGGTAATGGGTTTTGTTCAGATGGCTTTTGCAGTTAGTCAGGTCATGGGGATACCACTAGGACTGTTTCTGGCTAACCTTTGGGATTGGCATGCTCCATTCCTGTTGATTGTAGGAGTAAGTGTTTTAGTAGGTTTAGCAATCATTTTCTTCATGAAACCCATTGCTGAGCATTTGCAGATCCGGCAAAAGAATAACCCATTCAAACACATGACCAATATCTTCAAAAACAATAATTATCTGAAAGGTTTTGCAGTCACAACTTTATTGGCCACTGGCGGATTCATGCTAATGCCATTTGGAGCAGCTTTCAGTGTAAATAACCTTGGGATTACTCTTGAACAACTACCACTCGTATACATGGTCACTGGGATTTTCACCATTTTCATGGGACCAATAGCCGGAAAGTTGAGTGATCGAATCGGGAAATTTAAAATCTTCACCATTGGATCCTTCATAGCAATTGTTGTCATTGTTATCTATTGTAACCTCGGAATCTCACCACTATGGCTGGTCATTTTACTCAGCGTGATCATGTTTATGGGCATCACTGCAAGAATGGTATCATCTCAAGCTCTGATCACAGCCATTCCGGAACCCAAAGACCGTGGAGCCTTCATGAGTATCAATTCATCAGTGATGCAGGTGTCAGGTGGAATTGCTGCCTGGATAGCCGGATTGATTGTGGTACAGACGGACACAGGGATGCTAATGCACTACGACACCCTTGGTTATGTGGTTTCGGCGACTGTTATCGCTACAATAGGACTGCTATACATAGTGCATAGAATGATCTTTCAGAATGAAAATCCTGAGCCAGTCATTTCAGGAGCCTAATCAGTATTTACAACTCTCGGGATTGTCTTTCAAATAGTAAGACTTGTAGTTTTTGGCATTTGGATCCATACATCCACATAAGTCCAGCAACTCAATGTTTTTAAAGTCTATCGGGTGGCTCTCTGCCTGCAAAGCAATAAATCCTTCTGTAAGGATCTCCCCTTCCCTGGCAGTCCACATCTCAATATCACGGGTGATCCCATGGGTCTCCCAGGCAGATTGTTTATTGATAAACCCTCCTCCGATTTGAGGTCGCTGAAAAGACAAAACGGTATCCCCCTTCCACGATAAAATCCATAGACTCACCTCCTTTTACCACAGATTCCACATGCACCCATTGATCACCGTGATAAGTCTGTGAAGAAGAGTTGATACAATGATGAAAGTTGACCGTATCCCCCATCATCACTGCGGTGCCAGGGGTACAAACGTTAGCTGTTGTTCGCTCTCCCTCATTTAAGCCACCCAGTAATTGCAATTCTACTGACACAGGGAAATTCTGATCAAATTCATTACTCTCTGCAGATTGAGAATGCAACATAATGCCACTATTCCGAACATTCCAGGTTGCGCCACCCGGTGTTTGTTCTCCAACAAACCGATAGTCAAACCTGATCTTGTACCAGGAAAATGGCTTTTCGTAATACATATGACCATAAGCCTCCTCAAACGTCTCATAGTTGTCATACTTGATACGGATCATGCTGTCCTCCACCACA
>JAHCMM010000251.1 GCA_019192515.1 Cyclobacteriaceae bacterium SS2 | reverse complement strand
GTTGGTAGAAAACTTACCCGCCATTTTTTCAGCTACAGGAGCAAGCTTTTGGACTGTGGTAAATGATTTAAAGGCTGAAGCAATAGATAATTCTTTGATCTTCAAGTCAAAATCAAACTTGGGTTTCTCCAGGTTTGAAGCGGAGTTATACAAACCATTCATCTCGAAATATCCGTCCAAAAGATTGAAGTTGACTTTTTCCATGGTCATGGCTCCATCTCTGATAATCAGCTTACCGGCAAAATCCTTAAGTGTCAGGTTATCATAGAGAATTTGATCAATTCTTGACGCCAATACAAAGTCGATGTCTTCCGGGATGCGGACCAGTTCCATGGTGGCAGTATCTGTTGTGGCAACCTCTTCTGTAGATTCTTCTTCCACCATCCACTCATTCACATCTACAATCGCGGATGTAAAATTCAATTTACCATACAGCTTGGTACTATCGCCCAGTATGTATTGGAGATGGTTCGTTATACTTCCATCCATATTCAGATCTGTTTTCCCCGCATTGCCTTTAAACTTTGTAAGGACAACTTCCTTTGGATTGAAAGTCATGTTGGCTTCAGATATGCCAAATCCCTGCGGGAGATCTTCTTCCGAGTAAAAACTGAACCCTACGATACTCATAGAGCCTGATGCAGGAAGTTTTTCATAACGTTCTGCTTCCAGGTCCGACATACGACCGGATGTAGCTAATGCTGCATTGATTTTACCTTTCAGCTCCATTCCTTCAAGAGGAATAATTTTGGTGATTTTTTCCAAATCAACTCCACCATTCATCTTAAAGTCCCAGAAGTAGTCCTCAAAATCTTTGAAAATCAAGGAGGCCGTCATTTTCTCTCCGTCAACAGACATAGAGAAATTATCTACTATGAAGCTGGATTCTCTTAGGTCAGCAGATGGATAGTTAAAGGTCGCTTTTATATTTATCTGATCCATTGGAACCGGGTAGTCTGCATAAGAGATCTTCCCTTTATCAACAGCAAAATTTGCTGCAATTTTAGGCATTGAATTTTCATTATAAGTACCACTTACATATCCATCAAACCCCACTGAACCTGCTGCTGTAATACCGTCCAGATATTCCAGGTAAACCCCGGGGATCAGAGAAAGCACGCTTTTAAGATCGATATCCTTCCCAGCATATTTAATATCCATGTCTATGTCATCAGCAGGCATACTGACAAAGCCTTCAAACCCAAAGCCAAAATCATTTAGCGCCACTTTGTTTTCTTTGAAGGTAAATTTCATATTGGCAAGGTCCATCGCCATGGTAATGTCGGCAGTCAGGCTCTTATCCGTGATGTACTCATCCCCGTCATAGCCAAGATACATTTGTTGCACACTGGTGGTAGTGATCATATCAAAGACATCCTGACTAAAATCTCCTGAACCTTCATGATTCATGCCTACAAGGATGATATAAAATGGTAATGATAAATCATCATATAAGATGTTAGCATCATTAATTGCCCATTTCTGTATTCCAATATCCAGTGGCTTACCGGGTTCAGCACTTTCCATCTCTGGTTCGGGCGAATCTCCTGTGTCTTTGGCAATATCATAATTAGCAGAACCATCTTCCAGCACATAAACTTTGATAGTGGGCTGATCCAGAAGTACACTAATAATATTGATTTTATCACCTGAAATCACAGACATGATGTCGAGGGTGATCTCAAATTTTTGAACATCCAATAAGGTATCTCCTTCAAACTTATCGATACCAGCGATCCCAAAATCCCCTACCGAAGCCGTAATATTTGGGAAATTCTTGAATAAGGTAACTCCAAATGCATCCGTGTTGTAATATACGTTGGCGTTTACGCTTGCTTTAATTTCCTTATCAATAGCTGCTCTGATATCATCCTTAAAAATGATCGGTAACAATACGGCAGCTAATAACAATAAAGCAAAAAATGATCCCAGAATAATGAATACCTTCTTCATGACTGATTAAATTATGATACCAAATTACAGAATAAGAATGAATTGATCCAGCAAGTATGAGGTGTTGAATTTACTATTAACGGCCAGATAATATAAATCTTATTATTTAGTGAGCGTTACGAAGATATCCTCCAACTGCAGTTTAATCTGACCCTCTCCCGATTGTATAATTCTGTAGGTTAAACCCGGTGTTTGTGCGTCGTTATACAACATCAGACTATCATTTCGTATTTTCCAGATGAGTTTGTGATGAATAGTGTCTTCGGTGAAGATGCACCCTTTATAGCCATATCCCTCTATGGTAATACTATCCCCTTCGATCAAAAATCTTCCGCCCATGGTGAAGTCCAGTTTATCCGAAAGTCCCGGGTAGCCCGCAGGATCTGTTTCCCAGATGGCTTTCCAGTTACCCTGAAATCCCTGATCTCCGCTGGAGGTGGTGCTGCAAGCCTGTGTAGCAAGTACAACAGCCATGACTAAGTATTTTTGGTAACGCATGGATCAAAAATAAGTCCTAGAAATATTTTAACAGAATGTTGATCAAACGGTTTTTTACTGCTGTGTAGGGCGGGTATAATAATTTAGCTGAGGTCAAACCAATTCGCTGCTTTAAGACTGACTTCTTATTGGAGAAGGCCATAAATCCATCTTTCCCATGGCTTTTTCCAAATCCACTTTGACCAATACCACCAAATGCTAATCCCGGATGTGCAAATTGAAGAACACAATCATTAATGACAACATTTCCCGATGATGAATTCCTGAGAATTTGCTGCTGATTCTTAGTGCTCTTACTGAAATAGTATAGCGAAAGAGGTTTAGGTCTCTCATTGATATAGTCAATGACCTTATCCAGGTCATCATATTTTAACACCGGTAGGACAGGCCCAAAGATTTCTTCTCGCATCACCATCATGTCTTCGGATGGGTTTTCCAATATGACAGGTGCCATCTTTCGATCGTTCATATCCAGGGCAACCTCGTACTTTTCTGCACCCAAATTGATCGCATCCTCCACCATTCCCTTTAGTCTTTCTAGATGGTGCTCATTAATGATACCTGCATATGAATGCTCAGGATAGATTACAGCTGCCTGCTCCCTGAAGTACTCCATAAACCTGGTGTAAACCTTACGATGAATAAACATGTAATCAGGTGCCAGGCACGTCTGCCCTGCATTTAACCACTTCCCCCAGGCAATTTTCCGTGCAGCATCTTTCAGATCAGCAGTTTCATCAATGATAGTTGGTGACTTCCCACCAAGTTCTAAAGTGACTGAACTTAAATTCTTTGAAGCAGCTTCCATCACAATTTTACCCACGGCAGGACTTCCGGTGAAGAATACATGGTCGAAGGGTAACTTAAGCAATTCCTGAGCAACTTGTGCATCTCCCTCAGCCACAAATCCAAGGCTTTTTTCAAAAACATCACTAACCATTCTTTTTAATAAAGAGGAAGTGTATGGAGTAAATTCCGACGGCTTAAGTATGAAGGTATTGCCTGCAGCTACTGCAGAAACCACTGGACCCATAGCAAGATTAAAAGGATAGTTCCAGGGAGAGATAATTAAGCATACGCCTTTAGGTTCATGAATATTGAAACCTTGTGTCCCCATGAAGGACATGGGAGGCCAGACATTCTCTGGTTCCATCCATGATCTCAGTTTCTTTCTCGCCTCCCTTATTTCCGTCAATACGGTATAGATCTCTGCCAAATCAGTTTCTTCGGCTGATTTTAAAAGATCTTTCATGAGTGCCTCATGGATATCCTTCCGGTGATCCAATATCCAGCGCTCAAGTGTCATTAATCGTCTTCTGCGCGGCTTATACCCCTCTTGTCTCAGGTGCAATGAATTCTTCCGTTGCTGCTGAAATATTTCTTTAAGACTTTCCATGATCAAAACTTAACAATTTGGTAACATTGAAACAGTTTGTTAACTTTAGCGTAATATTAAAGTATACTTGCCTTAATGGGGGACCTGGGAAATCATGCTAAGAATTTTTTCAATCATACTGATATCTCTACTACTGTCTTCAAATACCTGGGGACAGATATCCTACCATTCTGCCTTTGAAGAGGCCGCCTTTTCAAAAAACGATCCGCTGCAAATCATATTATCCAGTCATCCTGAGGTTGATGAAACTAAATTTAATCAGATTCAATCAGACCTTGATGATCTCCTGTCTAAACTTCAAAGCAAAAAATCATCTTTAGATATTGACGATAATTTCCTGGAATGGGCATTTTACTATGTGCACCGCAAGAAATTAGGTTGGTATGAAAATTATGTGACGGTCGGAGATATTTTCATGGGAAAAAAATATGACTGTCTGACTGGTACTATTCTCTATTCTTATCTACTGGACAAGTTGGATTATAAATTTTCTATTTACGAGCTAGACTATCACATCTTTATGGTGGTCCATCTCGATGATAAAAATGTCTTGTTAGAAGCCACTGACCCTTTAAATGGGTATGTAGATGATAGTGTAGAAATTCAGCAACGGATCGACCAGTTCATCGCTGATGGCAATAGTATTCTTGACATTAGAGGTGTAGGTCAAATGAAAAAGGATTTACAGGGAACCCATTCTGTAAGAGAAAAGATTGACCTGAGAAGGCTCGCCGGACTACAGTATTTTAATCTTGCAGTAAAAGCCTTTTCCAACAATCAGTATGATGAGGCTCACTCCTACATCAGAAAAGCCGAATCTCTTTACCCCTCAGATCGTATCCTTGGGGTGAAGCAGTTTATGATCAGTGCTTTATAATACTTCCAGGATCTTAAATTCTACCCTTCTGTTGAGTTGCCTGTTCTCCGGCGTATCGTTAGGCGCTTTGGGTTGCTTTTCGCCATACCCTATTGCCGTCACCTTTTCTTTTCCCACTCCATTGGAGATGAAGTAGTTGTATACCGCCTTGGCTCTTCGATCAGATAAACCCTGATTGTATGCATCATCACCCGTGGAATCTGTATGTCCGGCTATTTCTATCTTTTGGATTTTGCCTTCCTGTAATAGCTCAAGGGCTTTCTTTAACTCAGAGTATGATGAGGTCTTTAAGACTGCTTTATCAAAGTCAAAAAAGATGTTGTTGAGCACAATAGCAGCACCAGATTCAATTTTGGTCAGCGCAAGTGAGGTTGATATTGTATCAGAAGCAGTGATCTCGTTAAAGTCAAAATTTGATCTCTCCGACATAAATCCAGCCTGATCAACAGATATTCCATATCGGGATCCTCCCCGAACCACGAATTTATAATTACCTGATTCGTCAGTCATCATATCAGCAATGAACAAACCATCCGGAAGTCTTTCCAGTGTTACTTTGGCATTTGGCACTGGCTCACCTCCACTAGTGACCTGTCCAACCAGTGTGACCAGATAATCACTAGGCTGCTTTGCTTCCATTAGGTGTTGCATAGAGGCCAGGTATGGACTATCATCCGTTAGGAAAAGTTCGTCGGCTTTGAATCGGAAAATATCCGTATCATCATCTACAGTACCTCTGGAAAAGTAAATATGTCTTCCTGAGGATGGAATGCTAAAATACTGGTCATCATTTGGTGTGTTCAATCCAGACCCCANGTTTTCAGGTACAGACCATTTAGTCCATGTGTCGTCTAGTCGGAGTGATACGAAAATATCTGACCCACCATAACCACTTATACCATTTGTCGAATAATAAAGCGTTTTACCATCAGTCCCAAGAAATGGTGCGACATCGGCACCAGCGGTATTAATATCATTACCCAGGTTCTTTGGTTCACTCCATACTTCTCCTTCTTTGAACGATACGTATAAGTCCCTACCGCCATAGCTGTCATCTCTTTCAGCAGATATGACTAGTGCTTTACCTGTTGGATCAAGGAAAAAGTCTGTTTTGGGAGAATAGTTGTACTCATTGATCACCTCAAGTGAAGTAGGCTCAGTGAAAGTCCCGTCAGGATTCCTTTTGGCAGTGGAGACTCCATTGTACATTCTTCCCCGCTTTCCATATCGGTTTCCAAGGATCAACACTTCCTCTCCATCGATGATGGAAATCGAACTAATGAAATTGGGTCCTTCTGTATTCAACGGGGGACCAACATTTATAGCAGGCTTCCATTCTCCTGTTGTTTCATCCAGCTCAGACAACCAAATGTCTTCACTATCATTAAGGCCTCCAATGTTATCCGGATGATATTTTCTGCTGAAATAAAGTCTCTTACCATCAGGAGAAATCAAAGGGCTATGCTCGATATACGAACTATTTACATTCGAGCTCAGCTTTTCAGTTTGCAGATTGTTATTTACATCTGCAGCCAGGTCAATCAAAACACTGATGGGAATATTACTTGTGGAAATACCTATGGCATCAATGCTGTTGTAGCCTGGTACTGTCTCACCATCAATCACCACTTTGATGGCATAAATCTCGTATGCTGGCTCATCAAAAAACAGATTCAAAAGTCTGCTCTCCAATGGAATGGATCTTGGAGTGAGTTCAAATAAGACATATTCATTATAATCTTTATCATAGGCCAAGATCTGTTTTACAGCTCCGGGATTTTCTGATTCTGCAACCGCTACCTGTTTCGCTTTTATTGGCTGTTCGAAGGAAACCATGATATAGTCCTGCTTGCTGTCCTTTTTCGGTCGCCAGGCATTTGGATTCCCTCCTCCTGCAGGTAGTACATTCGGTTTATGCAGTGCTTGAATAGCCGAGTATTCAAGGGCAGAATATTCGGAGGATACATCAACTACCTCTGATCCCCAGATAACAGTTTCCTGAGCTTGAAGCATAAATGTCATGCTCATGAAAGCGATGATGACTAAAATATTTTTATTCATTGCGGATAGTTAATTTCTTATGATTCTCACTTCAACCCTCCTGTTTCGGGCTTTGGCTTCATCGGTACGGTCTGTAGAGAGAGGCACAGTCCCTCCGAAGGCTTTTGTTAATACTCTTTTCTTTTTAATCCCTTTTGATTGAAGGTAATCCTTTACCGCCTCAACCCTCGCCTCAGAAAGTGCGAGGTTAGCCTCTTCATTTCCTTCAAAATCAGTATGACCCTCAAGTTGAATGATCACGTTGGGCCTTTCATCTAACCACACTACCAACTGGTCAAGTTCCTGATATGAACTTGAGCTGATCTGGTCACTTCCCCTGGAGAAGATAAGGTTTTCCAGGGTGATCAGGCTCACCTCACCATCCGGTTTCATTAAAAAATTTGTAAGCTTCTGCTCATCCTCGTCAGGATCATCCACCTCTACCTGTGTGTTAATGGTCTCGTATCCTGTGGCTTTTACGGTAAAATTATAGGTAATGCCCCTAATCAGGTAAAACTCATAAGTGCCGTCAGGCTTTGATTTGGTCAATCCCATATCATCATAGTACGGGAGTTTTTCGTAAGAAATGACAGCTGAAATGGCTGCGGAATCTTTATCACTTAGAACCTTGCCGGTCAATTTTACATACGAAGCTGCAATGTTTTGACTCTGGGAGAGAAATGGTAAGGATAGACAAACTAAAGAAAATAGGAATCTGGACATTAATTAGCTTAGTGATTTAAGACCAAATTAACTTAATTTCGATTTAAAACTGAAATATTCGTGCGAATTAAGCGCCCGCCACGGTATTATCTATCTTTTATTAATTGACAGGTATTTGTGCCAACAGGTGTTTTTCAGTGGGTGCTTCTATCTTTTCGAGTCTATCTAATATCACATTTTTGGTATGTAAGAAATCGATTTTCTTAGACGGATCAATGGGTTCGGATGGGGGAAGATCCACCTTCAAAGCATCAACCTGTCTCCCATTTTTCCAAAATCGATAACATAGATGCGGACCATTTGCCAGTCCGGTTTGTCCTACATATCCAATGGTTTGTCCTTGTTTCACGGTAGTTCCCGGCCTTACACCTTTTGCTATCCTTGACATGTGCAGGTATTGGGTTGTGTAATTGCTGTTATGCTTAATCTTCACATAATTACCATTACCCCCATGATACCTGGCCTCTAAAACCACACCATCTCCTACAGTCCGGATAGGTGTACCGACCGGAGCAGCATAATCGGTACCCAGGTGAGCACGGTATGTTTTAAGCACCGGATGATATCTACGGGGATTATATCGGGAGCTGATCCTGGAGTAATCGAGGGGTGCTCTAAGAAGCGTTTTTCTGAGACTATTTCCCTCTTCATCAAAATAATCTGCTTCACCTCCCTGGTCATACTTCACTGCGTAAAACTCCTTATCAAAATGCTTGAAATAGGCACCCTTAATTTTACCAATTGCTACAATCTCACCATCTACACTCTCTTCTTCGTAGATGATCTTAAACTCATCTCCTTTCTGAATGCGAAAAAAGTCTACCTGCCAGGCAAAAATGTCTACCAACCTGTGTACCAGAATTGGGGATGCATTTTGATCCAGGATAGACTCATAAACTGAAGTCGTGATGGTGGCTGCTAAGGTCTTCTCTTCAATTTTTGTAGGTTTCTGATGACTGTAAACATGAACAGAGTCTGCGAGGTTAAATACGACATACTGTGCAGGATCTGGCTCATAAATAAACTGCCTGGCTGTCTTCAGACTGTCTTTCTCATGTATAATTGTATATGGAAAGTTGGCTTTGAGCTTACGTACATCAAAAACACCCTTGCTGGCATGGGCCAACTGATAGATCTTTTCATTATCCACATTATACTTAGAAAGGATCTCAGCCAGGCTTTGGCTCCATCTCACCTTAGCCGAGGAAACTTCAAATGAATCAATGGGAATGCCATACAGCAGGGTTGGTTCAACAACCAAGGTCACAGAATCAATAACCTCAGTGACTTCCACAGTAGATTGCTCTTTCTTTTCCTGACAGGAATACAGGAAAATCATCGTTACCAGTATTAAGAATAGGTAATTAGCCTTTTGGAACATTTTCTTCAGTCAGTTTTTAGTCTCTATTTGTGGTTTTTGTATTCTTCAAGGCTAGAATCTAAAAACTTTGCAAAGTTATCAATATTTAGATCATATGCTGTCGGTTTTGACAATAGTTTTTCATTCGGACTCAGCACCACATAAAAAGGTTGTGCGTTATTATTGAATCTTGTAATCTGAAAATCGGCATTCTGCTTGCCAATNCTTTTCTTAATACGCCCATCATATTCTGACTCATACCATTCCGATTCAGGTAGCTCAGTTTTATCATCTACGTAAAGTGCCAAAAGCACAAAATTTTCTCTCAATCGGCTTATAATCTTTGGATCCGACCATACGCGCTGTTCCATCTCACGGCAGTTGACACAACCATGCCCGGTGAAATCAACAAAAATCGGTTTGTCAAGTTTCCTGGCACAGTTAATGGCTTGCTCGTAATCGAAATAGCCATTCAGTCCGTGAGGCCACTCCAGCAAACTTGCATATTTTGGTTCTTCACAAAAGGCTTCGTTTTCCGCAGGTCCGGTCCCCCCATTTTCTCTCAAAAGCCCAATTAAATTGAAATCATGGGTGGTCATGGGCGGTAGGTATCCTGCAAGCATTTTAAGGGGAGCACCAACCATCCCGGGAATGAGATAGGTGACAAATGAAAATGTGATTATAGCCAGGATCAGTCGGGGCACAGAGGTTGTTTTCGTTTCACTATCACCGGGCAATTTGATTTTTCCAAGCAGGTAAAATCCCATCAATGTGAATATCACAATCCATATAGCCAGGTAGACTTCCCTGTCCAGGATGTGCCAGTGATAGGCCTGATCGGCAATGCTCAAAAACTTAAATGCCAATGCGAGTTCGAGAAAACCTAACACTACTTTCACCGAATTGAGCCATCCACCTGATTTCGGTAACTTCTCCAGCGCTCCCGGGAAAAGGGCAAACAGCGTAAAAGGAATGGCAAAAGCAGCTGAAAAGGCAAACATCCCCAAAACAGGTTTGAGTGACAACTGACCTGCTGACTCTACCAGGATGCTACCCACTAAGGGACCAGTACAGGAAAATGAGACCAGCACCAGCGTCAGTGCCATGAAGAAGACCCCGATCAGACCTCCTTTGTCACCCATTTTATCCACATTATTCACCCATTTATGAGGAAGATTGATTTCGAATAACCCGAAGAATGAAAGCGCAAAAACAACAAATACAGTGAAGAAGATCACATTAGGCAGCCATCCGGTAGCCAGGTCATTGGCCACTTCCGGACCCATAAATGGGGCGATGATAAACCCTACAAAACTGTAAATGAAAATAATGGAGAACCCATAAAACAGACTGTTCTTAATTGACCCTTTTTTATTGTGATTTTTCCCGGTAAAAAAGGTCACCGTCATGGGGATCATCGGGAAAACGCAAGGAGTAAAAAGGGCTGCCAACCCTGCAAGGAAAGCCACGAGCATAAATGATCCCAATGCATAGGGATCTGTTGAGCCTCGCTGCTTGAGCAATCCTGGTTTTGCCGTAGCGACTACTTCAGTTGATTCTTCTTTTTTTTTTGAGGTCAGCTCAAACTCCTTATCAAACGGAATGCACTTACCATCAATATCCGAACATACCTGGCCAGTGTAATATCCCGCGATTTGATAATCAGCTTTTTGGATTACTGCTTTTTGAATAAACCGGGCTGTCTTCTTGAAGTAGGTAATGTCACCTTCCCAAAGTGAATCGTATTTTTTGCTTTGATTGATAGGAGATATATCACCAATCAATTGGTAGGATTCGTCCGAATCAAATTCAAATTCAGTGAGCATCGGGCCCAGATTCGGATCAAAATCTGTGGAATACAGATACCAGTCTTCATCAATCTTTACATCAAAAACGATGCTTACAGTGTCCCCCTTCTGTGGTTTAGCCGGATCAAGGCTGACAGACCATTTTGCCGGGTCCAGCACCTGCCCTAAAAGTGATGTGCCAACCAAAAGCAGCAGTAAAAAAAATGGATACTTTGGGTTTATCATTTTTGATTGCTTTCGCTAAAAAACTGATAAAAATAAGTAATGGTTTCAATGCCAATATAAAAGTTGAAAAGGCCGAAATGCTCGTTGGGGGAATGAATGGCATCATCATCCAATCCAAAACCCATCAGGATAGGATCAATCTGAAGTTCTTGCTGAAACAGAGCCACTATGGGAATGCTTCCTCCTTCGTACGATGGAACCGGTTTCTTACCAAAAGATTTTTCAAATGCCTTGCTAGCCGCCAGAGATGCAGGGGAAGTGGTGGAGACAACTGCTGCCTCTCCACCATGATGAGCCATTACTTTTACTTTCACTGAGTCCGGAGCGATTGACTTAAAATATTTTTCAAACATCGCGGTGATCTCATCACTGTTTTGATCAGGAACTAATCTCATGGAAATTTTGGCGTGTGCCTTTGACGGAAGGACCGTTTTAGCACCCTCGCCGGTATATCCTCCCCAGATACCGTTTACATCCAGGGTTGGACGAATGCCTATGCGCTCTCTGGTCGTAAACCCCGCTTCACCCCAAACTTCATTGATCTGAAGATTTTTTTTAAACTTTTCGAGATCGAAAGGCGCTTTTGCCATCTCATTTCGGGCTGCCTGATCATAATTCTTCACTTTATCATAGAATCCCGGAATGGTAACTCTTCCACTTTCATCATGAAGTGAAGCAATCATTCTGCTCAAAGTATTGATCGGATTAGCCACCGCTCCCCCAAAAGTACCAGAATGGAGATCCTTATTTGGTCCTGTTACTTCAACCTCCAGATAGCTCAGCCCTCTTAGTCCGACAGTGATAGATGGGCTATCGTTTGCCAAAATAGATGTATCAGAAATGAGGATAACATCTGCAGACAGCATATCCTTATTTTCTTTCACAAATCCCTCCAGGCCATCCGATCCAACTTCTTCTTCGCCCTCAATCATAAACTTGACATTGCAGCTTAGTTCACCCGTTTTGTTGAGTGCCTCAAAAGCCTTGACGTGCATGTACATTTGGCCCTTGTCATCGCTTGAGCCTCTGGCGTAGATCTTTTCATCCTTGATCACAGGCTCAAATGGAGGACTCTCCCACAGCTCCAGGGGATCCGGAGGTTGTACATCATAATGTCCGTACACAAGCACAGTAGGCAGATTCTTATCTATAAGCTTTTCACCATAAACAATCGGATGACCTCCGGTTTCATACAATTCCGTTTTATCTACTCCTGCCTCTTCAAGCTTTTTTTGTACATACTGAGCTGCCTTCCTTACATCATCTTTGTGGCGGGAGTCTGCCGAAACAGAAGGAATTTTCAGAAGCTCTATTAGCTCTTCTAAAAAGCGTTCTTTATTTTCCTGCAGATACTGCGTTTAAGCCATATATTCTTGAAATTAATAAGTACTATTAGAAGCCAAAACCATCATCCCGCTTTTCAACGGTCTCAACCTTTTCTTCCTGATCGAAACTAACGTCTCCCGGAACC
>JAHCMM010000026.1 GCA_019192515.1 Cyclobacteriaceae bacterium SS2 | reverse complement strand
AATAGCCTGGTGGATATTGTGAAGGATGTTCAGGATGGAAAAGGGACTGTGGGTCGCCTGTTTTCTGATTCCTTACTTACCCAACAGATTAATGAAACTGTCAGGAACCTCAATATGTCGAGCACCAGAGCTATTGATATCCTCGATGCATTGGATCAAAATATTGGCCGGGTAAATGCCGGACAGGGTACAGTAGGCATGCTCCTGAATGATTCCACGTTGGCATTGAGGATCTATCAGATCTTTGAGGACCTTGAAGCGAGTACACGCAATGTGCAGACAATATCTCAGGATATTGGGAGAGTGCTGACTCAGGTTCAGGAAGGTCCTGGTCTTTCAGGAAGTATAATGAACGATTCCACTATGGTCCACAACCTGGAGGAAAGCCTGGAAAATATCCGACAGGGAACAGCATCCTTCAGCGAGAACATGGAGGCGATGCGCCACAACTTTCTGTTTAGAGCTTATTTCAAAAAACTTGAAAAGGAGGCAAGGAAGGCGGGTAGGTGAGTTACAGATTAGATTGAACTCATTGCTTCAACTTATTGATTTCCGCCAACAAATCTTCATCCTGCCCAAGCTTGTATTTCCTGGAAACCTCAATACCTAAAGTATAAGTGGAGATAGCCTGCTCTAGCTGGTCTGTCTCCACATAGAGCCGAGCCAGGTATGTAATCAACCCGATATACCTGGGATAAGCTTCAATAGCTCTTTTGAGAACAGTAATCGCTCCGGATAGGTCTCCGCTACTTTCCTGCTTTGTTGCCATATGGATATAACTAGATGCAGGTCTTCGTGCTTTCTCCCCATACCTGTTCTTCAATTCCTGCTCTGCACGTAAAAAATCCTCCTCGCAGAAATGCTCGACCAGTTCTTTGCTGGCTTTTACATCTTCAAACAAGAATTTCAGCCCATAGTAATTAAGCAACAGCCGGGAAGTCATGTGGTCTTCATCACCAACTTCTTCATGTTTCCATCTGAAACCCTTCGGTTCATTTTGTCTGATTACTTCTACATAGCGAAGAAGTTCCTGCCGCATTCCCCAGCCGTCACCGCCACCGATACCAAAGTAAGCAACTTTGTTTAGTGACATATTCTTATCAAAGAATGCTCCAGCCATTTCGGTCATTTCTTCGCCATTCCACCAGAGGGCAGGAGCCTCGATGATAAAGGCATCAAAAGTTTGTCGGACTTTCCATCAATGTATAAACAGCAAACAAGCCACCAAATGAATGACCTTCCAGTATACGAAATGAATGTGTTCGATAACGCAACTCAGTAAACGGTATTAATTCCTCTTCCATAAACCGCAGAAAAGTGGATGCACCACCACTCTGTGGGATCCCAGCGTTGCCGGTGCCTCCGTTTATTTGTTGACTACCCCTGGATGGAGTTAAATCCCGCGATCTATCCAGGCTTTCGATGCCTACAATGATCATAGGAGGGATCAATCCAGACGCTGTCAACAACTCAATCGTTCCTATGGTATGCTTGATATTTTCCAAACCATCCAGCACGTAAATGACCGGATAGCTGGCCTGGTCTTCGTGGTAGTCAACAGGAAGTGAAATGATGATGGGGCGATCTTCCTGCAAAATGGAGGATGGGAGTATATACTTTGTTCCCAGCCCGATCAGCTTATTATCTTCCGTTATCTCAATCTTATTGGCTAATTGAGCATTCATTGCTGTTTGATACAAGAAGAACATAAGTAGTATAAGAGACTTTTTCATTTGTTTCTGCAGTTAGTTTCAATTAGCATGTAAAACTGCAGCAAGAAATCACCTATTACTTGACCCTATGGGCCAATGTCTTGACATTTAGTGACCTTTTCGGATTGGTCTTTTATAATCCTATTGCGATCATGGATTAAGCGGGTACAACAACTCAGATACCTGCATTTTCTTAAATGGGTGGTAAAAATGTGCTAGTATGATCCCATTTAGTTATTTTTAATCTAAACTATTGAATAAAGCTTCATGGCAGAGCAATCTAACAACACCGGAAAGGTCGTAGCAATCATCCTGATCATCGTATTTGTACTGGCTGCTTTAGTAAGTGCCTGGTATTGGTTTATGTATAAGCCTGAGCAGGAAGCCAAAGAAAGGGCCCGTCAGGAACAATTAGCCAGGGAAAAGGCGGAGCAAGAACGCCTTGCACAGGAACAGGCGCAGAATCAACTAAGATATGATAAGCTTATTTTGGATGCCGATTCCTTGTTTATACTGAGACGTTGGGAAAATGCCCGGTCACTTTATATTGACGCATTGGCTATTTTGCCTGACCAAACATATCCCCGGGATCAGATTACCCTGATCAACTCAAAACTGGAAATGTCAGCTGGAGAAGTGGAAACCATTACAGAAAGTACAGGACGTTTCTATGTGATCATTTCCAGTAGTCTTGACGATGACCTGGCCATGGATTATGCCAAAAAGTTGTCTGATGCGGGAAATAATGTAAAGGTTGTTGAACACCAAATGAATAAGAACACCTATTTTGGCGTTTCACTGGGTGACTACGACACCTGGGACCAGGCAGTGAGTGCTACCCTGGAATTCAATAGTTATGGTGAAGGAGTGTGGGTGCTAAAGTGGTAGGAGCGAAACCCCCTTTCAAATCTCTTTAAACACCTGGCGTTTTATCCAATAGCTTAGAAAGTTATTGATTCTGTTTCATACCCTGTTTATCTTGGCTGGGTGAAAACCCGTCTAACTTCCCTTTTCGTATCTACTCTATTATTTTTCTTTTCATTTGGTCAGCAAATACCAGCCGACCCTGTTGAACGAGCCGTAATCTATAGCAATCAAGGTCAGTTTGACAGTGCTCTTTTATACCTGCCTGCGACAAATACTACACCCCAGGTCCTGTTGATCCGGTCTGAAGTGTTATGGAAGAAAGGCGAGATGTCAAATAGTCTTGAAGTATTAGAATATTTGTCGGAGGCAACTCATGATGCACAAATTCTCCTTCAGTCAAATCTCCTGAAAGGAAAGCTTTTGTTTAGTCTGGGTGAACCAGTAGCTTCAGTCAGTCTGATGGATTCCATCCTGACATTCCTGGAAGACCCGCGAGATAAATCCGAAGCCCTCAATACCAAATCTAAAAGCCTGATCTGGGCTGGTGAGTCTGCAAGGGGGAAAGCTGAAAACTTAAGAGCTGACAGCATCTACCAGGCAAATTCGTTGAATGACTGGGCACTGAAAGGTGATATCCTCAACGTTGCAGGTATCCTTTCATACTTTGATGGGAATTTTGACCTGGCCATCCGGAATTTCGAAGAGGCTATAGAGGCCAAAAAACACGTACTTTCGACTACACATCCGGATATCATCTCACTTTTTGGTAATACAGGAGTGATGTATAAAAACAAGCTAGAGTTTGACAAAGCTTTGCAATACTACTACTACGAACTGGAAAACTATTCCAAATCGATAGGAGAAGATCACCCTGATGTAGCTACCTCTTATCAGAATATTGGTGGTATTTACCACTCAAAAGGAGAATATGACCTGGCGATCACTGCTTTTGATAAATCTCTCCAAATCCGACGCAAAGTACTTGGAGAAGATAATCCACTTACTCTGGATATTTATGAATGGCTAGGGAATATCACAGCTTCGCAAGGAGACTATGAGGGAGCAAAAGCGCTTTTTGAGAAAGTACTGGCAGGCAGGAAAAAGCATCTGGATGAGGTTAGTCATTTCGTCTCGCTTGCTTATTTCAACATTGCTGAAGCTGATTATCATATGGAAAACTATGAGCAGGCATATAACGGGTTTTTAGAAGCTGCAAGGATTGGAGAAAAAGTCTATGATAAAAAAAATGCTGATCTGGCTACAATCTACAATGGTATGGCCATGTCTTTGGATGAGCTGGGTAGATATACTGAAGCAAGACAACGCTTTTTTTTAGCTTTAGAAACAGCCATCCCGGATTTTGATTGGAATAATGACCTGACTCATGTTCCTCGTGCCTCCAATTATCTGCGGTTCGACGAAGTCTTTACTTCTTTCTATGGACTAGCGAGGTCATACCAGAGATCCAGCGATGTTTCGGACTGGAGGGTAGCGCTGACCTTTGTTGAGGCTGCTAAAAAGCTGTTGGAGACTCACAAGCACAACTTCACCATTAAATCCGATAAGATCACCCTCGGTAGAAGCACAAAGAGACTGGCTGATCTCGCCATAAAAATCAATCATCAACTGTATCAGCAACAAGGCACGGATAATTTTCTTTCTTCTATTTTCAACTGGAATGAATATGTAAAGGCCAGCATCCTACTGAGCACTATCTCCGATCAACGTGCCAGAGAAATATCCGGTATCCCGGATTCGTTGCTCCAAATGGAGCTTGGCTACAGGCTAAGTAAAGATTCTATCAGGTCTTTGATAGCAGAGGGTAAAAAAGGTGAAATGGAGCTGGATACCCGATTGCTGGAGTTAGAACAGGACCACGAACGCTTTATTCGGGAGATGGAGGCCAATTATCCGGAATATGCTGAACAGAAGTACGGGTTGCGCCCATCATCAGTTGAAGAAATTATCAGCTCATTGGATACGGATCGTGAGGCAATAGTCCAGTATTTTGTGACAGGGGATAATCAACTGTTTGCATCTATTATTAAGAAGGGAGGACATGAACTGGTAGTTACCCAATGTGCAGAGCTTGAAGGATATGTCGAAGAATTGAGAAATTCACTTTCAGCCATCGATGAGCAGGATTTTATGAATGCATCCAAACAGCTATATGAATGTATCTTCAAGCCATTTTCCGAAAAACTTGAAGGTATTGATCAGTTGACCATTGTTACGGATGGTATCCTTGGCTATGTGCCTTTTGAATTGCTACATGATTCGTCAGGAACCTATTTGATGGAACGCTTCCTCATCAAGTATGATCTTTCTTCCACGTTACTTGCCAGAAGGATTACGCATGTAAAGTCAGGGGCAAAGCTTCTTGCGTATGCTCCACAATTTCAACTTCAGTCGGCTGAATTTGTAAACAGGATGCAGCTGGTCAGATCTGAAACATTATCTGCCTTGCCGGGTGCTGAAAAAGAGGTTAAAACAATTGGTGATGTCTACGGCTCAGACATCCGGATAGGAGCAGAGGCTACGGAGACATCCTTCAGGAATGAGGCTTCATCCTATGATATTCTCCACCTGGCCACCCATTCTGTGGTTAATATTCGTGATCCGGCTTACACAAGGCTGTTGTTTTCAAAAGATGAAAATGACGACGGGCAGCTGTACATCTATGAACTTGAAAACATTAGTTTGAATGCTTCCCTGGTTACTTTAAGTGCTTGTAATACTGGGGTGGGTAAAATAGCTGAAGGAGAGGGTGTTATGAGTCTGGCTAGATCTTTCCGATCGGTCGGGGTACCAAGTGTTGTAATGAGCCTGTGGCCTGCATCCGACAAGTCTACTCCTGAGCTGATGGCTTACTTCTATGAGAATCTCCATGATGGCCAAGCGAAAGATGTAGCCCTGAACAATGCCAGAAAGAAATACCTGGAAAATGCACGGGGTAAGGCCAGACATCCTTTTTACTGGGGTGGGTTTGTACTGGTGGGAGACAATACTCCGATCAGGGAGTCAGCAGGTTTGATCCGGTGGATTATACCGATGATCCTGATTATTCCGGTGATCCTGGTGCTTTATCGAAGAAGAAAGAAGAGATCTTAAAGTTTATCTAGTACCTCGGTAGCAGAGGCTGAAAATGCTGACTCACCCTTACTCAACGATTTCAGCAGGTCGTTTGCCTTTGCTTCATTTTTGAGTTCAAGATAAATGAGTGCAGCATACCATTTTGCTGTTGTCGAATATTCGTTGTCTCCGGAAGCTACCAGATTCAGGTCACTAAGTGCCTGATCATATTGCTGCAACTGGATATGGCAGATCCCTCTGAAAAAGTAATCCGACATTGAAAGGGTCTCAAGGACATTGAATGAAGCTAAAGCGCCGATATAGTCCTCTTCATCATATGCACTGTAGGCTATTTCTCTACTGGTCTTATCAGCACCTCTAAGGGTGGTAACCTCATAGTTGGGGTAGGGCTGATAGTACTGCTCGAAAAGCGATTGATTAGAGGTAGTGAAATAAAACACCACCGAAGCTGCAAGCAAAACAGAGGCTGCTACACTGATGTAGGTGGGGTATATTTTACGTACCCTGGGTCTTTTTCTCTCAAAACCGGCTACTGTTTTACGGAGCTCATTCCTAAAACCACTTTCCAGCCCTGCCCGGATACCCAGCTCTCTAGCCAGCTTTTCTTTTTCTGACCCGGTAAGCCCTGATTCGAACGCTTTTTGTTCAGCGTCCGTCATTTTACCCTGTAAATATTTCTCCTTCAATTCATCCATCTCTTAAGGGTTCTTTGACCTCTGATCTTATTTTCTCAAGACATCTTTTTTTGGTGGTTCGGCTTACCGCCTCGCTTTTATGTCCCATGATCTCCGCTATTTCACTCATCGACCGCTTTTCAAAATAGAATAGCCTGAGTATTTCCTTGCAAACATCACCAATAGCGCTAAAGATCCTTGTTGTCTGTTTTCTAGCTTCTTCAAATATTAATGATGCATCAGGATCTTCAGCAATGAACTGGTAATGCTCTGTCAGACCGTCGCTATGGCGATCCATTCTGCCCCGTTCGTCAAACTGCTGCAACACACGGTTTTTTCCTATTCCAAATAGATAGGTCTTTAGACTACTGGCTATCGATGTGACAGAACCGTTCATTACTTTCTCAAAAAAAATGGTGAGGGTATCCTGGTAGTGATCCAGTGCATCATCTTCACTGATACCGAATTTCCCCTTACTCCAGCTCACAAACTCATTGCGGTACAAAAAATACACCTTCTCCATCATCTGATGATCACCTCCGCGAATTTGCGATATGATATCCTCTTCTTTACTTCTAAAACTGACTTTCACCTATTAGTCGCTGGATCGTGGTATTGTGAACATTTATCATCGGTGGCAAATAAAAAATAAAAAAAATTAAGATGGAATGTTCACATTCAAATGTATCGCCTGACTAAGGGCAAAATCCAAATTACAACGCCATGACTAAAGCCTTACTAAACAAAATTGTATTACTCGCCTTTATGCTCCTGATGATGGGTATGGCCAGGGCACAGGTAGCAGGCGGCACCTATTCAATAGGATCCACTGGTGACTATGCCACTCTGAATGCTGCCGTTGCAGATATCAATACCAACGGAATATCCGGAAATGTAACCCTTGAGTTTGAGGATGGACATGTGGAAGATGCCTACAATGTATTTAATTATTATTCAGGATCTGATGACTATGAGCTGGTCATCAGACCAGAAGCTGGTGCCACATCAGTTGAGTTGATCCGATCTACTAATGGTAAGATCCTGGATTTCATCGGGGCCCGAAACATCATCGTGGATGGTCGTCCCGGTGGAGTGGGTTCATCTGTGATGACGCTTACCAATAATTCAACATCAGGGGGGTTGGCAGGGATAAGTTTTGAAGGTCAAAGCCGGTTCATCACCATCAAACATGTCAACATAGTTTATATGGGTGTGGGTATAAGGACAGTAGGTGGCGGGATTAATGACCCAGAAAACATTACTATAGAAAACTGTGTGTTTTCCACCCCGGAAATAAACATCACAGTATCTAATATGATTGCACTCAATCACAATTGTGTTACCACATCAAACATGACTGTGAGAAACAATGNTTTTAAGAGCCCCAATGTAGGAACAGGAAGCATTACTAACTATACAGCCATGTATATCAGAAGTGGTGCTGAGGTCTATAACAACATGATTGCAGTTGGAGATATCCCTGTAGAAAATGTATATGGGATCAGAACTAACTATGGCAATGGGATGAATTTCGATCACAATACTATTGCCTTTTCAGGTGGTTCTACTTCCAGCACCAGCATAGTAGGTGTTTATCCTTTCTATTTTCAACATGCAGGCACAGTTACCTTATCCAACAACCTGATTTATAATGCCTTTGATTGTGGTACTGGATGTACCAGGGCCAGTATAGTCGAAAGCTCCACCTATGGGGGAGATATTGCCGCAGAGTATAATACATTTGGTATCACTTATAGCCCTGATGCCACTAATGCCTATTACATTCTGGATGGTGTATCTACAGATCTTATCGCAGAATTTCCAAATAATAGTTTGATTGCTCATACTGAATTTAATTTTGTTGATTTTGAAAACAATGATCTGTCACTAGAACCAACAGCTACGTTCGGCTTCAGAACTACCAGTCCGACCCGCACAACTGATATTACAGGAGCAATCAGGGGTGTCGATTTGGCAACCAGAGGTGCTGCAGAGGCTGATTTTTTAGATACAGATAATAATATTTATGGTTTTTCTGCACCTGAGGCTTATAGCGTTTCATTAACTGATTTTGGATCGTCAGGGAGAATTAATGTTGTCATCGAAAATCCAACAACAGATCTGACTTTCACTCCTACTATTGCCCTTGCTACAGGTGCTACCGTAGATCCAGAGAGTGGTGTGTTGTTTGATTACAGTCGTGTGGTTAATTATACTGTATATTTTAATGTGACAGCAAGTAATGGCACCAGTAGTAAGATTTGGTTATTGAATGTTTCAGGAGTAAATCGGTGGCCAGCAGGAACCTATAGTGTTGGAGCTGGATTAGATTTCGAAGATCTGGAGGAAGCCTCTAATTCTATTGGAGTATTTGGCATCGATGGGGATGTGATCCTGGAACTAGAAGATGGATATTCGGGGAATTGGACAAGCATTTTTAGTGGACCCGGAGTGGATGAACATACCATCACTATCAGACCTGAAGCAGGGGCTACTGCAATCACCGCATACAGTGCCAGTACCGGAGGAAAAAATATGATCCTGGATGGAAGACCGGGGGGAGTAGGTGAATCTGTTCTTACGTTTAGAAGCCTGAACTTTGCTACCCTATCGCTTGGTGAATATGAGGCTGCCGTGAGATATGTAAACTTCCTTGACAACCTTTCCGCTTCAACTTCTGCCATCTATGGACTAAGGATTTATGGATGGAACTCTTCGGTATCCGTTGAAAACTGTGTATTCACTACCCCTAATGGAACAGCGCATAAAGGAATACTGAATGCGCTACTGGTTATGCATGGAGCCAACATAACCATCAAGGACAATCAATTTTACGAAATCAAGCATAGTCCTGGTATTTCAAACGCAAAAGTTTATGGAATAGAAGTCCGTGGTGTAACCGGAAAAACAGAGATCATCAACAATGCCATGAGTCTTAAACCGGAAAAGTTTGCACCTTTCCATGGAATTAGACTAACAAGTTCTGTAACTGGTGAGGTAGACATATTTCATAATACTGTAGTGATTGAAGACTCAGGAACAGCAGATCAGACTGGGACCTATACGGGTATTGAAGTCGAGGGTGACCCATCGACCTTGAATATTAAAAATAACATTGTTTCCAATACAAGTCCAGGAACACGAAGAGGAATCATTGTGGGAAGCGGAGGTGTCGGAGTTCATGAAGTAGACTATAACAATGTCTCAGGAACACTTCCGTTCACGTATGCCTCCGGAATCACTTCCGCAGTGGATTTCAAATCCAGCTATTCATTCTCCAGTACGGTCGACGTGACATTTACGGATACTTCTACTGGTGATATGTCATTAAGCAACAGCTTTAATAACAACTCCCAGGTACGTACAATTTTCGATGCTGGCGTCGCAGCAGACATCAATGGGACGCTAAGAGGTGACTTTCCGCTGAAAGGTGCATACGATGCCGAAGGATCCGGTTTCAATGATATTCTTAACCTTACTTTTGAGAATTCTGATGATCTCGTCATTGATGCTGATGCCGCGGAAGTGGCTGTGACCGCGCATCCGGATACGGATTTAACCAGCCTGGCTCTGGATATCTTACTACCTCCGGGAGCAACCATCGCACCGGATCCTGCTATAGCCAGAGATTTTACCAGTCCTGTGGATTTTACGGTAACCTCGGATGATGATGTAGACAAGGTTTGGACTGTCAGTATATCATACAGGAATGTAGCTCCCGAAGGGCTTACTTTGTCCAGCCCGGAAGTAGATGAAAATGTTGTCACTGGTACAATTGTTAGTGTTTTGCTACCATACGACCCCAATACCGGGGATAGCCATGACTTTGACCTGGTAAGTGGTGAGGGAGATACCGACAATGCCTGGTTCTACATTAATGACAATATCCTTTATACCAATTCCTTCCTTAATCATGAAGTCAAGGACGTGCGTACGGTCCGAATTGAAGTAACAGATCAGGATGGTCTATCATCAGCTTTCATCAAGGAAATAGCAATCAATGACATCAATGATGCTCCAGACGATATATATCTCGACAATGAGGAGTTTGATGAAGAGATTGAGGCAGGTACAATAATTACTACCATTTATGTAGATGATGAAGACGAGGGCGATACCTATACTGTGGAATTTGTATCTGGGGATGGGGATACTGATAATGCCAAATTTTCAATAGCGCCAAATGAAACAGAGGGTTATGATCTCACTACTCTGGTGGTATTGGATTATGAAGAGCAGGAAGAGTACTTCATCCGACTAAAAGCGACTGATAGTCAGGGATTAACGCTTGAATACGACTTTGTAATATATGTTTATGATGTAGCTGAAGACCCAACAGATATTCTTTTATCTGCAACCTCCATAGATGAAAACAATGCCATCAATGATGAAGTAGGTTTGCTATCGACAGTAGATGATGACATTGCGGACACGCATACCTATGCCCTGGTATCAGGGGATGGGGATGATGACAACCTTTCATTCGCAATCAATGAAGTTGATCAAAGTATTGTAGCAAAGGAAGTTTTTGACTTTGAAACAAAAAACAGCTACAGTATTAGAATTCAAACCGATGACAATAATGGTGGTGTTTTTGAAAAGGTTATTGAGATCACTATTAACAATGTAAATGAAGCTCCTTCTGAGTTATTACTCACTAATAACACCCTTGATGAAAGTAGTCCTATCGGAACACTTGTAGGTGTTCTTTCAACAACGGATATAGATATTGAAGACACCCATACCTATACCATTACAGATGAATGTGCGTCCTGTGGCCCGAATGGCACAGATAATTTTCAGATTGTTGGAAATGAGCTTCGGAGCAACGGCATCTTTGACTACGAATCCGAAAATTCATTCACAATTGAGATCACTTCAACGGATGCTGGTGGTTTAACGGTCGCTGAATCCTTCACCATTTCCATCAATGACCTGCCGGCCCAGGTGACCTCCATTACTTTAAGCAACTCGGCGATAGATGAGAATGAAGTGTCAGGAACATTGGTGGGCACATTTGAGACATTTGGTGAAGATTTGTCGGGCAGTTATACCTACACTTTTGCAACCGGTACCGGGGATGATGACAATGGCTCGTTTACCATTTCGGGTAACCAGCTATTGACTGCTGAAAGCTTCAATTTCGAAGCGAAAAACAGCTACAGTGTCCTTGTCATGTCTGATGACGGTGTACAGTCAGGCACAAAAGTTTTTACCATCGCAGTAAATGACATCTCAGAAGCACCAACGGATCTTGCGCTGAGTAACAACACCATTACCGAAAACAATGTAGCAGGTGAGGTGATCGGACTCTTTACTACAACAGATGAGGATACTGGAGAAAGCTTTACCTATAACCTGGCAGCAGGATCAGGAGATACAGACAATGCTTCTTTCCTTGTCGTTGGAGATGAATTGCAGGCCAATGCCGTATTTGACTTCGAAACAAAAGCGACCTACTCAGTAAGGGTAGCTACAAATGATGGAAACGGCGGTACGTTTGAGAAAGTCTTTATGATCAGTATTGGGGACGAAAACGAAAGCATCCTGGTGACTGGACCCATAGCGGATTTCAACCTTGATGAGGGATTTGGAACCCATGACATCGATCTAAGCACTGTATTTACCGACCAGGATGGAGATGAGCTGACATTTGAGGTAATCAGTAACAATACCGATGTAGTTACTGTGAGTAACTCCGTCTCAATACTTACTATCACGGAAGTTGGTGGTTTTGGCAGTGCTACCATCACGGTCACAGCTGATGATGGATCTGGTGTGACCAACTCTCATGATTTTATGGTGACTGTAGTTGATGTAAATGAGGCTCCTGTTGTAGCGAATGCCATTGGCAACCAATCGCAGCAGGAAGGATTTGGAAGCTTGCAGGTCAGCTATGCAGGTGTCTTCACAGACGGAGATGGTGATGTGCTTACAATAGGTGTATTGAGCAGTGAAACGGGAGTGGTTACAGCCACAATCATCGAAGGAGAACTGATTGAATTTACGGAAGTTGGTCTCGGTACGAGTACCATCACCTTATCGGCCGATGACGAAAGGGGTGGAGAAGTGGAAATGGAATTCAGCTTTACCGTAACGGAAATTCCAAATACGCCTCCGGTGGTAGCCAATGAAATGGCCGATGATGCTGCGGATGAAGGCTTCGGGACCATCCAGATCAGCTACGCAGATGTGTTTACCGATGCAGATGGTGACGAACTAACCATCAGTGTATTGAGCAGTGAAATCAGTGTGGTGACAGCTGCAGTGATTGAAGGCACTTTAATTGAAATTACAGAAGCAGGATTGGGATCCAGTGTGATCACCCTGACTGCTGACGACAACAGGGGTGGGGTGGTTTCCACAAATTTTATCTTCACCGTCACGGAGTTGCCCAATAACACCCCTGTTGTTGTCAATACCATAGCTGATGATACGCAGCAAGAAGGATTTGGCACTGTTCAAATCAGCTATGCAGGAGTATTTACCGATGCGGATGATGATGTGTTAACTATCAGTGTGGAAAGCAGTGAAACAGATGTGGTCACTGCTGCCATTATTGAGGGAGGCCTGATAGAAATCACCGAGGTTGGTATTGGTAGCAGTATCATCACCATCACTGCTGATGATGGTAACGGAGGGACTGTGTCAGATGAGTTTACCTTCACTGTCACCGGTGCACCTCTTGGACTTGGAAATGAAATTGAACTTGCCATCTATCCCAATCCGACCAGTGATTATCTGAATGTAGAGTCAGATCGAAGCATGCAGGTACGTCTGACAGACCTCAACGGGCACATTTTGAAAACTGGTGAGGGCAGGGCAGTGAAAATGGAGCTGGGATCTTTTGCAGATGGTGTATACCTAATCATTATCGAGCAGGAAGGGCAGTCAATCCGAAAAAGAATTATCAAGGCAAACTAAGGCAGCAATAGCTCAGTCTATTGTATAGGTCGTCTCCAGGAGGCGGCCTTTTTTTATATCTTTACTGAAGCAACTTCTGACG
>JAHCMM010000250.1 GCA_019192515.1 Cyclobacteriaceae bacterium SS2 | reverse complement strand
CGTTCATCATTGATCCGTTTCGTTACCATTGATTTACGAGCCGGTATGGTGGGTATACCTAGTTTGTCCGCTCCCTTCTTATAATACAATTCATGTAGTCTTGGCTTAGGTGGTGGAAGGAAAAAGCCATCCGGCTCATTATATATGCCTTCTTTGGTTCCAAAAATTCCTATCAGTTTGTCAACCTTATCATAATAAGGTTTTACATCATCATAACTTATAGGCCAGTTGTCACCCAACCCGTCAATATCTTTTCGTTTAAAATCATTAGGTCCAAATCGGAGCGAAATACGTCCCCAGTGATTGGTCCTTCCTCCGAGCATATGAGACCTGAACCATTCAAACTTTGTGCCCGGGGTATGTGTATAGGGTTCACCATCGATTTCCCATCCACCATAAGCTGCATCAAAATCTCCAAATGCCCTGTTGGTATTGGCTCCTCTTCGGGGAGATTCCCATGGCCATTTCAACTGGGTCATTTGCTCAGGGTCGGCAGGATCAAAATAAGGTCCGGCCTCCACAACAGCTATCTTAAGCCCGGCCTCAGACAATATCTTGGTTGCCATCCCTCCTCCGGCACCTGATCCCACAATTACAACATCATACTCATTGGGTGACTCTATTATTTGCATCATCTTTGAATTAAGTCATCAAATTAAATACATTCAGATTATAAATGCTCAAAATTTCTGAGTTTTGAGACATTGCTATCAGTAGAAATAAAAAACCATTTGTCTGGATGGTAGTTAGTTTTTTGCTGGTGTATAATTTTTAAAACTTTTACCCAAACATTTAATTATTATCGCAGGTTAATAGTTGATTAATTAAATTATGTGATCCATGCCGCCCATGTCTACATTTTCAATCAGAGATCTGGAACACCTTTCAGGGATAAAGGCGCACACCATACGTATATGGGAGCAGCGGTATGAATTGATCAAGCCCAAACGTACCACAACCAACATCCGGTACTATGATGAGACCGACCTCAAGCACATCCTGAATGTAGCTTTATTGAAGGAACACGGATACAAGATCTCGAGAATCTCGAAAATGACTGACCAGGAAATGCAACGAGAAGTCATGCATCTGACTGAGCGGGACCTCAAATATCCTGAACAAATCCATGCATTGACCATCGCTATGGTAGACATGGATGAAAAAAGGTTTGAAAAAATTGTCTCCACATGTATCCTGAAACTGGGCTTTGAAAAATGCATGCTAAATGTAATCTATCCTTTCCTATCAAAGATTGGCGTGCTGTGGCAAACAGGTGCCATCAATCCGGCTCAGGAACATTTCATCTCTAACCTTGTCCGACAAAAGCTGATCGTGGCAATTGATGGACAGTATCATAAGCAGGATGATGACAGTAAAAAATTTGTTCTTTTTCTCCCTGATGGAGAAATGCATGAAATCGGCCTGTTGTTTGCCGACTATGTGATCAAATCTCGCAAGGGGATGACCTACTATTTAGGCCAGTCCCTCCCCATGAAAGACCTTCGGCAGATCATCAATATTCACAAACCAGATTATCTTTTTACTATAATCACCACTACGCCGGGCCCTGCTACTATTCAGGATTATGTAGATGAGCTTGCCCAGGAATTCTCTGACATCGAATTATTACTCACAGGATATCAGGTGGTAGGTCAGGATATTCAAACCCCACAAAACGTCACAATCCTCGCCAGGATCGATGACCTCATCGAGCTAATGGATGAATTTAATCACTGATTCTCCATTTTTGATTAACTAATTATTAATTTTTATTAAACAATATAACTAAGCCGTTTCTGGGGCTTAAACCTCCTTTTTAATACTTTTTTAAGAAAAATGTAACCTTTCAAGCTGTATTCCGTGAATTATTTTGTTCACTTTTTTATTTAAAACATTAAACAAATTAAAATTTTTGTTTAACTTTAAACCAACAAAAGATTAGAAAGAATGACGGCAATTGAATTTAGTTCTAACGTAAATGAAATCTCAGGGTCCCTAAAACCTTTTGCTCTAAAGCTTACAAGGGATACAGAAGATGCTAATGACCTAATCCAGGAGACCTTTCTCAAAGCTTACACAAACAGAGAAAAGTTTGCCAAGGGTACAAACCTGAAAGCATGGATGTATACCATCATGAAAAATACCTTCATAACCAACTACCAGCGAATGGTAAGAAGGAATACTTTTATTGATACTACTGATAACCTTCACTATATCAATAGCAGCNATTCGTTGATTGAAAACGGAGCCTATTCCAATTTCTCAATGAAAGATATCAACCATGCAGTAGAGAACTTACAGGATACTTACAGAGATCCGTTTGTCATGCATTTCAGAGGATTTAAATACCAGGAAATTGCTGAAAGATTAAACATTCCCATTGGAACCGTAAAAAACAGAATACATATCGCTCGAAAGGAGTTGAAAAAGAAGTTAAAAGTTTACGGTAAAAACTAAATTTATTAAATGAGCAGAAAGGTTGGAATTATTGGCTCCGGGTTTTCCAGCCTTTCGGCTGCATGTCACCTCGCCAAAGCAGGCTATGATGTTACAGTCCTTGAAAAGAACAGTGGACCGGGAGGCAGGGCACAGCAATTAAGACAGGCCGGGTATACTTTCGATATGGGTCCCTCCTGGTATTGGATGCCCAATGTCTTTGAACGTTTCTTTGCTCACTTTGGCAAGACTCCAAATGATTATTACAAACTTCACCGTTTACATCCTTCCTATCGGGTCAAATTCAAGGATCAGCATATTGATTTGCCAGCAGATCTTCAACAATTGTATGACCTATTTGAGGGCATAGAATCCGGAAGTGCTGGAAAACTAAAAACATTTCTTCACCAGGCTGAATACAAATATGAAGTAGGCATCAACAAGCTGGTTTATAAGCCTTCCAGGTCACTTACCGAATTCCTGGATCCGGCATTGTTGGCAGGCCTTTTTAAGATGGATGTGTTTACTTCGATGAGTTCACACATCCGAAAGTTTTTCAAGGATGAAAAGCTCATTCAACTTATGGAATTTCCGGTGCTCTTCCTGGGCTCCACAGCAGAATCTACTCCTGCTCTTTATAGTCTAATGAATTACGCAGACATCAAGCTTGGAACATGGTATCCTGAAAAAGGCATGTTTGAGGTAGTCCGGGCAATGGAGACCTTAGCCAGGGACCTCGGGGTAAGCTTTCACTATGATCAGCCCGTCAAAGACGTGGTATTTAAGGGTAAATCCATCGAGCGTCTTGTAACATCCAAAAACGAATATACGGTAGATGTTGTCGTGGCAGGAGCCGACTATCACCACATTGATCAGCAATTACTTCCTGAGAGTTTTAGAAGCTACTCCAAAAAATACTGGAACAGCCGGACAATGGCTCCCTCTTCTTTGCTGTTTTATATAGGGCTTGACTGTAAACTACCGGAGATGCTGCATCATGTGTTGTTTTTTGATGAGGATTTCAAACAGCACGCCTCGGAAATCTACATAGACCCCAAATGGCCTAAGAAACCCCTACTTTATGCCTCTGTCACTTCCAAGACCGATTCTTCGGTCGCTCCTCCGGATGGAGAAAATCTTGTAGTGTTGATACCCGTGGCGCCCGGACTGGAAGACACTGAGGAAATAAGGGAAAGATATTTTGAAATGATCGCCAACAAGCTCTTTGTTTTTACTGGTGTGGACATCAGACCACACATTGTTTTCAAGCGAAGTTTTGCGCACAGGGATTTTATTTCCGATTATCATTCCTTTAAGGGAAATGCTTATGGGTTGGCCAACACGTTATTGCAAACGGCTATCCTAAGACCTTCTATCAAGAATAAAAAGGTTAAAAACCTGTATCATACCGGACAACTGACAGTTCCGGGGCCCGGCGTACCCCCGGCTATCATCTCAGGAGAAGTGGTAAGTAAGGAAATTGAACGGGAATTTTCGTAAATTTAATAGTATGCATGACCTCTATACCAGAACGAACCTGGAGTGTAGCCGACTGATCACCCAAAATTATAGCACCTCATTTACCCTGGGTATTAAGACCCTACACAAGCAATTGAGATTGCCCATATATGCTATCTATGGGTTTGTCCGATATGCAGATGAAATCGTAGATACTTTTCACGATTTTGACAGGCAGGAGCTACTGGATCGCTTCAAAAAAGATACCTATTTGGCTCTGGAGGAGAAAATAAGCCTAAACCCAGTTCTACATTCTTTTCAGTTGATCGTCCATGAGTATGACATAGACAGAAAACTGATAGATGCATTTCTCAAAAGCATGGAAATGGATCTTACCAAAGAAACATATACACTCAGCCAGTACCAGGAATACATTTATGGTTCTGCCGAAGTAGTTGGTCTGATGTGCCTACATGTATTCTGTGAAGGAGATAAACAATTGTACGAGCACCTCAAAGAACCAGCTAAAAGACTCGGTGCCGCTTTTCAAAAGGTTAATTTCCTGCGTGATATCAAGAGTGATTTTGATGAACGAGGCAGGGTTTATTTTCCAAAGGTGGATTTCAATGCGTTTACACGGGAGGATAAAAAGCAAATAGAAGAAGATATCCAGCTGGACTTTAAAGTGGCTCTGGAGGGTATCAGGAAGCTACCTCATTCTTCCAGGGGAGGTGTCTACCTCGCGTATGTCTATTACACAAAACTTTTTGAGAAAATTCAGCATACATCACCTCGGAAAATCCTTCAGGAACGCATTCGTGTGCCCGATGCCATAAAACTTATGCTCCTCACCAAGACACTGGTGCTCAGTAGGTTAAACGCTATATGAATGATTTGAAAATGGCGAGTTATTATAAGATGACATATCAAAAATTTTTCCAGGTTTCAGATAAACATTTAAGCGAACATTCAGTTTTGGAAGAAATGTTAAACCGTGTTGAACCTTAAAACACATATTGACCAAAATTCAGGATTCTGCTTCGGGGTGGTCTATGCCATAGAAATAGCTGAAGAGATCCTCAATACCGATGGACATCTGTATTGTCTGGGTGATATCGTGCACAATGACGAGGAAGTGAAGCGATTGGAAGCTAAAGGGCTGAAAATTATTAGTCATGAGGAGTTAAGAGACCTCCACGATGAGAAAGTACTTATACGTGCCCATGGTGAACCTCCCAGTACTTATGAGCTGGCGATCAACAATAACCTGACACTGGTTGATGCTTCCTGTCCGGTTGTACTCAAGCTTCAAAACAGAATAAAAAATTCTTATGACAAGGAAGAACAGATCTATATCTATGGCAAGCATGGGCATGCTGAGGTAGTCGGTCTCCTGGGACAAACCAATGATAACGCTGTGGTTTTTCAGGATTTTGATGAGCTTGATATGGACAATCTGCCTAAGAAAATCACATTATACAGCCAAACAACAAAAAGTACAGACAACTTCTATGCGATAAAGGACAGGCTCATCGAAAATGGCTTTGAAGTAACTGCAAACGATACGATTTGCCGCCAGGTATCTAATCGCGATAAGGAACTGAGAAATTTTGCCAGGGAATATGACAAGATAGTTTTTGTCTCCGGAACAAAATCATCCAACGGAAAGGTTCTTTATAATATCTGCAAGGAAAATAATGTAAATTCCTACTTTGTATCAAACAAAAGTGAATTGGACAAAGCATGGTTCTCTCTTGGTGATTCTGTAGGAATATGCGGCGCAACATCCACGCCTATGTGGTTAATGGAAGAGGTTAAAGCTGAGTTGGATACCTATTAAAATGACCTGGTTAATCAATATTCTGTTATCTATTGGAGCCTTCGTTTTCATGGAAGGAGTGGCATGGTTTACGCATAAATACATCATGCATGGCTTTATGTGGAGGTGGCACAGGTCTCACCATCGTGTGCACCCTCATCCGCTGGAGCGCAACGATTTGTTTGCCCTGGTTTTTAGTCTCCCTTCTATTGCCCTTATCATGATAGGATACAATTACCCGAACTTTGGATGGATTAAATTCATAGGTTTTGGGATCATGGCCTATGGGATCTTTTATTTTATTTTTCATGATGTGATTGTGCACAGGCGGATCAAAATTCCATTTAAAGCCAGGAGTAAATATTTGAAAAGGATCATCCGTGCACATTATGTCCATCACGAGACACACACTAAGGACGGAGCCAGGGCATTTGGATTTCTTTATGCTCCCAAAAAATATGAAAAGTCTAAAGACTAGTAATTAATCGCTCAGCACTTTCCTAAGACTATATTGTATTCCAAGCTTTTGATTATCCAATCGCAGTTCATCTCCATAAAACCATGCATTCCAGGAAATACTGTCATTTTCAAAGATGATCTTTTGATGCCTGGGATTAATTACCGCCTTGCCTTCTTCAAGAATTCCTGCCTCTGAAATCATCTTATAATTGTCATCATCTTCAATGGTAAGCCAGGTGCTACGCACATGCCTGACTTCCTTTTTTGTTCGGGTCTTATATAATTGCCACCTTCCGATCACGGCATTTCTAAAATCTGAAAAATCCGAGATTTCATCTACTTTCTCAAATTTCAGAAAGACATTACCATAACCAATTTCCAGTCCGTGCCATTCCAGTATCTCATTGGCACTACTCAACTCCCAGTTGGTGTTGAACCAGGTATTGTCCCGGCTATGCAATTCCAACCTGTTGCCTATTATTTTATACACTCCCACAATATCACCTGATGTCTTTGAAACGGCAAAACTATTGTTGGGTCTGATCTCAATATAGGTGGTGGTCCCATGCTTTACAAAACCATCTTTCTCTACACGTACCAATTGCCACAAACCCGTGATATCAGATTGCTTGTAAGTGCAACTTGAGAACAAAACAATGATTAATGTGATCAAAAAGCGCATAGGAACTTCAGGATACCATAAAGATACTAATTATCCCAATTAATGGTTCTGCTGAAGAGGCAGACTAAAGGGGTCTAATCCTTAAAGCA
>JAHCMM010000249.1 GCA_019192515.1 Cyclobacteriaceae bacterium SS2 | reverse complement strand
TCATCAACAGAAGTTATGAGAAAGATGGTGAAACACGTTACATCACCGAAATTCAAATGAATGAATTTCTTAGGCTTGACAAAAAACAAGACTAATCCTTCTGAAATATCATGAAAAAGCCTCTTCGGAGGCTTTTGTCCTTTAAAAGGACCAATATATATTGGATTGGCTGTACCCAAAAAAGGTTTTATAGGGGTATATAAGAGATCTATGATCACATATCTTTTCAAGGCGGCATAAAAAACGGAACAAATGGCAAAGGCTCAGTCAGTTTTAACTTGCCACATAAATATTTTCAGCGACCTTCTGACTAATCAATTGATGTGTTCCATCGATTTCAACTTCCAAAGAACCATCAAAATCAAGTCGTGATTTAATGATGATCTTGCTATTAATGACAAGTCCCCTTTTGGTGATGTGCTGAAGAAACACTGGCGAATCATTTCTTACTCCTACCACTTTAAGTTTTTTTCCAATGATTTCTTTATCTAAAGTGGATTTTGTAACCTCCCGTATTTCCCCATTTTCATTCGGTATCGGATCTCCATGAGGATCATGCTCAGGATACCCAAGCAGTTTATCCAGTTGAGCTACAAGTTTTTTGGACTTAATGTGCTCCAACTGTTCAGCTACTTCATGGATCTCGTCCCAGGAAAATTCCATCCTCTCCACTAAAAAAGTTTCCCATAGCCGATGCTTTCTTATTACTATACAAGCTGCTTTTTGCCCCTTATCAAGAAGTGAGATTGTTCCATATTTTTCATACCGGATGAACTCCTTTTCTTTGAGTTTCTTGAGCATACTACTGACCGTCGCAGGAGATATTCCAAGATGACTCGCCAGATCACTTGTACCAAGCTCTTTACCATTTGGATCCACACTCAAACTATAAATTGCTTTCAGGTAGTTTTCCTCTGTATTTGTAATCATTGAGTCAAAAGTAAATATTGTATGCCTTATTTAAAAGTTTGATATATCTAAATATATTTTCTAGGTTTGTATAAAATCATTTTATGATGAGTAAAATAATAAGACATCTAGTCATTATTGTTTTGATAATGTCTAATTCATGTGAAGAAATAATACCACCTGCTCCCACAGAAAATGAATTGTTGGATGGTCCCACCACAGGTTTGTCGCATGCCGAGCAACGCCAATTCCTGGATGGAGATATTGCATTCAATGACGAAGTATTTTCATCATTGGATGGTCTCGGTCCGGGGTTTGTTGCTACTTCCTGTGGCAGCTGTCATGCAGGAGATGGAAAAGGACATCCTTTCACCACGCTCACCAGGTTCGGGCAGACATTACCAAACACGTCACCTGACTTATCAATTGGAGGACCGCAGCTTCAGAACCGGGCAATTCCCGGCTTTGAACCCGAAAAAATTCCTGACGGTGTACCATCTATGAAGTTTACGCCGCCTGCTGTGACAGGGTTAGGATTTCTTGCCGCATTAACTGATCAGCAGATCCTCCAATATGTTGATTCACTAGATGTAGATGGAGATGGGATATCCGGTGTACCTAATTATATCACTCCCCCCGCCTACTTTGAGCAGAAATCGATTCATCAGCCAGTAAACGGAAAAATCATTGGTCGGTTCGGAAAGAAAGCGGCTGCCATCGATCTACTTCAGCAGACCGTAAGTGCGTATAACCAGGATATGGGTGTTACCTCTACTTTTGAACCTATCGATCCATTTAGTCAGCTTTCAACTGATCCGGAAGTTTCGGATCAAACAATACGGGATGTGGTCTTTTACCTCCGGACATTAAAAGCCCCTATTTCCCGATCTGAAGAAAATAGCCAGGTACTACACGGTAAAGCCACTTTTACAGAAATTGGATGTGTTTCGTGCCATATCCCTGAGTGGACCACTCCTGAAACTGATATTAAAGCATTATCAAACAAAACATTCTATCCCTACACTGATCTTTTATTACATGATATGGGTCCGGGTCTTGATGATGGAGCTACGGAAGGGTCAGCGGAAACTTATGAATGGCGGACACCACCACTATGGGGGTTAGGGTTGGCTCCAAACTCTCAGGGAGGCTCCTATTTCCTGATGCACGATGGAAGGGCAAGAAGTATTGAGGAAGCCATCGTTATGCATGGCGGTGAGGCAGAAAACAGCAAAAATCAATTCGTTTCCCTTTCCGTGAGTGATAAAGAAGCACTCATCGCATTTCTTGAATCATTGTAGTTATGCAAAGACGGGTTTTTATCAGAGAATGTGGAATGGGATGCCTGGGAGTGCTTGCATCAGGTCTTCTGCTACAGCGTTGCGCAGGCACACGATATATTACCGGAATCATTGAGGGCTCCTATCTCAACATACCGGAGGATGATTTTTTAAAAGAGGATAATAGCTATTTACAGCATGTAGTTGTACAAAATGAAGTACTTCAATATCCAATCGTCGTATTTCGATTCAGCACAAATGAGTATAGAGCCTTTTTAATGAAATGTACCCATCAGGGCACAGAACTACAGGTATTTGGGGATCGACTGCAGTGTCCTGCTCACGGAAGTGAATTCACCAATAATGGGAATGTCCAAAATGGACCAGCTGATACTTCTCTTAGAAGCTTCCCGGTTATTAAAGAAAGTAAAACCATAAAAATTGACTTATCATGAGAAACTGTAGTTGGATCTTGCTAACAATGGCTTATTTGTTTTCGATAGAGACAAATGGTCAGATCGATAGCACGTTACTCAAACGTACACCGGTTGATACCGCGAAAAACCTGCTCAACATGGATGCGGTTTACAATAGACCTTTCCTTCAGGTTGGTAAGCTGCCGGTATCTGTGGGTGGATATATAGAGGCAGACTATGGATACATGGGTGAGGATGGCATTACAGATGGACATAGCTTCCGTGTACCCCGGATGACGTTGTTCGTGGCATCATCGATCCACAGGAAAATCAAGTTTCTCTCAGAAATCGAATTTGAGGAAGGAGGAGAAGAGGTAGCCATTGAATTTGCAGCGCTCGATATCAGCTTGCACCCTCTGCTAAATCTTCGTGGCGGTATCGTGATGAATCCTATCGGGGCATTCAATCAAAATCATGATGGACCGAAATGGGAATTTGTTGACCGTCCCATCGCTGCAACCGAAATGCTCCCGGCCACCTGGAGTAATGTTGGCTTTGGACTTTATGGTAAATATTATGTCAAAGAATGGGCTTTTGGCTATGAAGCCTATCTGACCAATGGATTTAATGACGCCATTATCAATAATGGAGAAAACCGAACATTTTTACCTGCCTCTAAAGAAAATAAGGAACGTTTTGAGGAATCATCCAATGGGGAACCCTTATTCACTGGAAAAATAGCCCTTAGACATAATGAAGTGGGTGAAATCGGACTTTCTTATATGGGAGGTATTTATAATACCCATGAAGTGGATGGATTAACATTGGATGATGCAAGAAGGTTAAACATATATGCCATAGATTTCAATGCGACCGTTCCCGGGATCAAAACTTTCTTTGTGGGTGAATGGGTGTGGGTAAATATTGATGTTCCAGCCACCTTTTCACAGCAATTTGGAGATCGCCAAAGAGGAGGGTTTGTTGACCTGGTACAGCCACTCCTGACCGGGAAGATATTAGGCTTTGATAAAGCTTCCTTTAATGTGGCGATGCGATTAGAATATGTTGACTGGAACGATGGGACATTCCGTGAAACGGGAGAGAATATTGGTGATGATATTTGGGCAGTTGTACCGGGAATGAGTTTCCGCCCCACCGCCCAGACAGTCATTCGCCTAAACTATCGGTTGATGGGACAAACCGATATCCTGGGCAATCCACCAGCCAAGATATCAGGTATCCAATTTGGCGTTTCTTCGTATTTTTAGCAACCTCTAATCATTCCAATTTTAGCATTTTCTTAAATACTGAACCTTTCTTTATCTTCTTACGTTTTAGTAATTGCTAAAACATTAAAAGATGAGCAAGACCTGTATTAGAGTATTGGCGGACCCTGTCCAAATTAAGGAGTGCAAGGAATCACTTAACCAACTTGATGAGCAGCTGGAGCTGGCAACACAGATTTTCAACCTTTCAGGGAATTCAGTTAGGTTGAAAATCCTATTCCTTCTCTACAAAGAAGGCGAAATGTGTCCTTGTGACCTGAGCGATATCCTGGATATATCCGTGGGTGGTGTTTCACAACATTTGCGGAAGCTTAAAGATGGAAAGCTTGTCAAAGACAAGAAAGTAGGTCAAACGGTATTCTACTCGTTGGTGGAAGAGAATATACAGATGATCAGACCTGTGTTAGAAAGTTTATTGAATGATAGTAAAAAAGAACAAGTAATATGAGTAATTCAAATCAATCAAACACATCATCCAAAAGTATTGGAGCCGGTTTGTTGGTAGCCTTTACTGCATCCCTTTGTTGCATCACCCCCGTTTTTGCCACGCTGGCAGGAATCGGAGGCGTTGCTTCTTCTTTTTCATGGATGGAACCTTTCAGACCTTATTTAATAGGTCTTACTGTTTTGGTATTAGGGTTTGCCTGGTACCAGAAGTTAAGACCCAGAACACAGGAGGAAATCGACTGTGCCTGTGAAGAGGATGAAAAACCATCATTTTGGCAGTCAAAGAAGTTTTTAGGACTTGTTACCGTCTTTGCGGTATTGATGCTTGCATTTCCATCCTATTCTGGCATCTTTTTTCCTGAAAACAGCAAAGCCGATAAAGTAATCGTGGTAAAAGAAAATGACATTCTGAATGCAGAGCTGAGTGTCAAAGGCATGACCTGCACCGGATGCGAGCATAGCGTGAATGCAGCGCTTAATAATAGTGAAGGCGTTATTGAAGTTTCTTCTTCTTTTGAAAGAGGTATTGTGTCGGTAACGTTTGATCAAACAAAAGTATCCGTTGATCAATTGGCAACTAATGTTGAGGAAGCTACGGGATATAAAGTCACTGAAAAGAAAATTATACAGAGAAACGCTGATGCATTAACAAACTAAAAACGACCAATAATGGAAAAAGAAATCCTATTACAATCAACTATTACCTGTCCAAACTGTGGACACCAAAAAGAAGAGACCATGCCAACAGACGCGTGCCAGTATTTCTATGAATGCGAAAACTGCAATAAAGTTCTCAAACCAAAAGATGGAGACTGTTGTGTGTATTGTTCCTATGGAACTGTGGCCTGCCCTCCTGTTCAGGAAAGTGGAAAAAGTAACTGTTGCTCATGAAATATGATGTAATCGTCATCGGATCCGGAATGGCCGGTATGACCATAGCCAATAAATGTGCTAAAAAAGGTCTAAAAACTGCCGTTACAGACTTCAGACCATATGGGGGCACATGCGCGCTTCGTGGTTGTGACCCAAAAAAAATATTGGTTGGTGCTGCTGAGATCATTGACCGGGCCAATAAAATGAAAGGAATCGGAATACAAGGAGATATTTCTATCAATTGGCAGGACCTGATGGCCTACAAAAATGAGTTTGTCTCTAAAATGCCTAAAGGTGTGGAGAAAGGTTATGAAAAAGCAGGCGTAGACAGGTATCATGGAGCGGCGAGTTTTGAATCTGAAAACTCGGTCCGTATAGGAGATGACCTGTTGGAAGCAGATAAAATAGTGATTGCTACCGGAGCCCGACCAGTCATTCTTGAGATTCCAGGAGGCGATTTACCGATTGACAGCACAGATTTTCTGGATCTCACCGACCTTCCGGAGCACATCGCTTTTATTGGAGGTGGTTATATTGCCATGGAGTTTGCCCACCTGGCTGCCAGGGCAGGTAGTAAAGTCTCAATCTTCCATCGCGGCAAGCGACCCTTAGAAAACTTTGATGAAGACATAGTAAACCATCTTGTTGGTGCAACCAGAGAATTAGGTATCAATCTCTATCTTTAAACAGAGGTGGTTGGCATTAAGGAAACCAATGGTCAGTTTAAAGTCAATACTAAATCTACCCATGGTCATGATTCATTTACTTCAAGCTTGGTAGTAAATGCTGCGGGAAGAGTACCGGAACTAGATGGCATGAACCTGGAAAAGGCCAATATTTCTTACAGCAAAAAAGGAATCCGGGTAAACGAATACCTTCAAAGCAAAACTAATCCATCAGTCTACGCTGCAGGAGATGCCGCGGACAGCCATGGACTAAACCTCACACCTGTTGCTGTTATGGAAGGACATGCCGTAGCGGCCAATATTATTCGTGGTAATTCCAAAAAGCCTGACTATACGGAAATGCCCAGTGCAGTCTTTACCTTGCCTACACTTGCTACTGTTGGTATGACGGAAGCACAGGCTAAAGCATCAGGTTTAGCATATCAGGTGAAGGACGGCTCTGCGTCAAACTGGTACAATGCCAAACGGATCAATGAATCAACCTATGCTTATAGAGTCATTTCCGACAAAGAAGGCCACATTTTAGGAGCACACATCATCGGGCCTCACGCAGAGGAAATGATCAACCTTTTTGCAATGGCCATTCGCGGAAAACTGAAAGTAGCAGACGTCAGGAATATGGTCT
>JAHCMM010000248.1 GCA_019192515.1 Cyclobacteriaceae bacterium SS2 | reverse complement strand
GTTTGATCTGGTCGCCACGGAAAGGATCATTGAGGAAGAACGTAAAATTGGAGTACAGCTCAAAATCATATTTCGTAAAGTACACCGAGTTTTTGATGAGGGAATTGTGGTCGATGTTGTGAATATGATCAAAAAGTACGTTGGCCCTGCTGGTCTGCCCACCTTCCGTATCGTCAATGGCTCCAAACCGTGTAAGGCTTCCATTGTCTACCGATCGCTGGGGGATCTGCCCGGAGGCATCCCACTTGCTGGTGAACCAGGAGGTGGTAAAAGTGATCCTGTCATTGTTCTTGAGCGTTCCAGAATATTTACCCATCACGTTCAGCCGGTCAAAATTTTGTGAGCTTTCAAAGGGTCCGTCTGTAGCAATGTATTCTGCGGCAGCGTATACAGCATGATCTTCCCCTGACAGCAGGTCGAACATTCCCAGCAATCTCTTTGAGTTGAATCGGCCAGCTTCGAACTTTACTTTGCTCTGCTCTAGCTTGTCGAAAGTGTGGAACGATACATAACCTGCTGTGGTAAAATTGCCCTGGTCAGCATAGTAAGGTCCTTTTCCGAAGTTCAGGTTGTCAATGGTTTCCGGGATGAGAAAGTGAAGGTCGGCATAACCCTGTCCGTGCGCATGTGAGACCATATTGACCGGCATACCATCCACCGTGATGTTGATATCCGTGCCGTGGTCGATGTCGAAGCCACGAAGGAAGATCTGCTCGGCCTTGCCACCACCGGCATGCTGTCCGATTACCAGTCCTGGTACCTTTCTGAGGATTTCCTGTGAGGAGTTGACCGGGTTGGTCTTGATGTTGATCTCTGTAAGGATGTTGATGGCATCCAGGTCAGGGGAAACCAGAATTTCGTCCAGGTCGATCGCCTTCTCTTGCATCCTGATGGTGATCTCATCATTGAGATTCTCAACAATATGAAAAATCGACTCAAAGCCAATATGCGTGAACATCAGGGTATCTCCCCGGCTTACATCATCGATGATAAACCGACCATTGTGGTCGCTGTGGGCATGTTGGTTTGAGGTGACGTTGAAAATATATGCTCCCTCAATGGTTTGTTTTTTGGAATCGGTAAGCTTTCCTGAAAGGTGTTGCGCAACGCTCAAAAAAGGAATTTGTAGTGCCAGCAGGAATAGTAGTTTAGGCATGGTGTGTATTGGGAAATGGGTTAGGCTTTAAAAAAGGGCAAATTTATTTTAATTACCCGGATAGGGTTGCGATTGGTAGATTAATATTGGTTAAGGGGATGAGGAAAATTGAAGAGATTGAAGGTATTTTTTAAAAAGTAATGCTACGTGTTGAGAATTAGCACAATTCTCTTACTTTTGCGTTCCAATTCGACGAAACCATGGTACAGAGACGTTGAGCGTGGAGGTAGTGAAGCATGGTTTTGTTGAATTTAGCATAGACCCAGAGGCGTGGCAGAGTGTCCTGGCCGGACGCTCCTAGTCGGACACGACGAATGCGGCGGAACCGCCTCCGAGTTTACTTTGATTGTATAAATGTTCCGTCGTGATAAAAGCATAGACCTAGAGGCGTGGCAGAGTGGTCGAATGCGGCGGTCTTGAAAACCGTTGTACCGCGAGGTACCGGGGGTTCGAATCCCTCCGCCTCTGCAGAAAGCCTGACAGAAATGTCAGGCTTTTTTTTATGGAATGTATTGGATTCGAACCGGAGGCTGGGGGTTCGAAACCGACGAAGGAGATTCACGAGGGGCGGTGCGCATGGTTGTGGGTATGAGTAATCCCTCCGCCTCTGCAAGCAAAACACCTTCAAGGCACGAGATGGTAATTGCTTGTACCGGATATCCCACTGGGATAACCGTAGGTAATCCCTACCTGAAAATCACAATTTTTGATTTTAGGCAAGAAAAGCTATAGTTAAAAAAGCCAAGAGTAATAGAACCTATAGCTTGTAGAATGTATGCCCATATTGAGACAAGAATTGAAATGGTGCAAAGCACGCTCCAGGTTCAACACTCTTCGCCGACCTTTTCAAGCATTTGTATATCAATCGTCATATGAAAATTTCTCTGAATAGAATTTGATTGAATGCTACCGTCCAGAGAGATAATAAATGAACCAGGCATTTTGAAATAGTCTTCTTCGTAATAACTGTACTCCGGATCATTACAGCAGGTGTTGGATTCAAAAGAGTGCACTACGATCTCTGTTTTATGCATCACAAAAGAGTACTCATCATACAAGCCATCCGATATTCTCACATTTACAGAAGACTGTGTGGAATCAAGTGATAAAGTTCCATTGATATAATGCAGGGTAAGCTGGACACTTGCTCCATAGTTACCAATAAAGTAGTGGATTATTAAAGTATCCACAATCGTATCTATCCGGATATTAGGGGTCACCCGTTCTTGAAAAGCGCATAAATCCCCAATTTCAAATTGGGTGTTTTCTACCGGGTAGCAAAATCTGGTCACATAAGGATTGTTATTGAAAAATCCACAATAGCAGGAGCTTAGGGTTATCAGAATAAGTCCAACAATGAGGTGGCCACGGATCATGCAATAAAGACACTAAAGTGAGTAGATCAGTTGGATGAATTATTTCAATAATAAGGAGCTGTTTCAATTCACTAAAAATTGACGAGATCGCTTCACTTCGTTGGTCATGTCCTGAAATAGGTTGACACAAATGCTGTGTCAAATGAAAGAGGAATTAAAATCAGAAAACTTTGGAAAGTACAAGAACAGTCAAAACTATCATCAAGCATTTCGGATAAAACTTATCGATGACCTTGTTTCCAACCAGGAAAGCCTTTCCTTCATTGAAAGGAAGCACGGGATACCATCAGGAAGTTTAGGACACATCAAGCGGGATATCTTGACTGAATTAGGCTATTATCGTATTTTAGATAAGATGAAAAAAGGTCAAAAAGAAGAAGGTTCCAATGCTGAAAAAGAAGTAGAAGCACTAAAGAAAGCCTTAGAACTGGCCACAATGAAAGTAGCTGCCTTAGAGACGCTCATTGATGTGGCTGAAGATCGTCATAACATTGATATCAGAAAAAAGACTGGCTCCAAGCAGTCCAAATAATGCGGGTCATTTATCCTGGCAGAGGTCTGGCGTACCTGTGTCAATTGCTTGGAAAAACAGGCCTATTATCAAGGTTTACAAAAAAGAGATAGTAGGCTGGCATTCGCCACCATAGTAGCCGAGCTAGTGGTCGAAACACGGGATCGAGTTGGCAATCAGAGGTTAGGTGCACGGAAATTACTTCCCTTGATCAATGAGCAACTCGGCAAACAAGGCATATATGTAGGCCGGGATCAGCTTTTCCATATCATGGACAGTCGTGGACTCAAAGTCCGTCAAAGGAAACGGAGAAATCCAAGAACCACAGACAATACACATGGCTTTAGACGCTACCCTAATCTGACAGAAAGCCTCGAACTGGAACAATCAGAAAAGCTTTGGGTTAGTGACATCACTTATGTGAGGGTAAAAGACAGGTTCATGTATTTGAGCCTGATTACCGATGCATACTCCCGCAAGATCATGGGTTATCGATTACACGAAGACTTATCTGTGGAAGGGTCGATGAAGGCATTAATGATGGCTCTGGGTAATCGCCGGTATCCAAAACGCAAGCTGATCCATCATAGCGATCAAGGAGTACAGTACTGCTCTCATAGCTATATCAATATGCTCAAAACCAATGGTATTGGCATCAGTATGGCGTCAAAAGGTAGCCCACATGAAAATGCCTTGGCTGAACGGATCAATGGGATTTTAAAACAGGAGTATGGTCTGGGGAAAGTCATTGATACTGAAGATAAAGCTAGGAACCTGATAAATGCTGCTGTTGAATCTTACAATACAAGGCGTCCTCATCAAAACCTGGATGGTCAAACACCTGAACAGATGCATAATGCTGACAATTGGAAACGGGACTTAGCAGAAGAGCTGTCAATTAAATCTAGTACCAAAAAAGTAAGTGTAAAGACTGGGCAGGATTAATAAAATGACTGACAATCAATTAAAGGATTACATAAACCCATGACAATAGAATGTAGGATTAACGATTAAGATGACAACCTAAAGCAGGACCAGACCCTAGCCTGTCTACTTATCCCAGGATTATAGTAATGCTGGTAAAGTACAATTAGGATTATGGTTTATCATTGTAAACCACATTTAGAATTAATGTAAAACCTGTCAACTTATTTTAGGACGGGACAGTTCGATGACGATTCTCACGTTCGCTGCAGCGCTACCACCAATTCCTGCGTGAATTTTACCCTTCCTGCGAGACCTCCGATCTGTCCTGCGGGACTTTCCATGCTTCCCGCTGCTCTACGGAACTTCCCTGTGAAACTGATGCCCCTCCTGCAAGAACTCCGACCCCTCCTGCGGAAATTTTGAGTTTCCTGCAACTGGCCACAAGGCATTGCATGTAAATGGTACTTACTTATTGACTGATGCTAAAAGCTCATCGCTTGTACATATAGGTAATTGAGGTAAGGCACTTTTTTTTAACTGTTTATCTGATGATACGAAATAATCCATGTTAAACTTAAGTGCTGTGTAATACAAAATGGCATCTTCAATGTCTTGAATTCTGCTGTTTAATGCCATCAGGGTAGATGCATGATTTCCTTCAATGATCTGCACATCATTCATTAAGGTTAGGATTATTTCTCTGGTTTGTTGGTTACTGTAGGCTTTCGAAGTAAAATAGCTTAATATGTGCAGTACTGCCGGCGTAGAATAGAGATTTAGATCACCATTAAGAGCTAATTGAAATACTTGTGATGATTTCTCAAAACCTTCACGCTTCAAGGTGAGGTCAAGCAAAAAATTAGCATCAAGAAAAACTTTAAAAGCCATACTTTTTCTTATTCTCCTCGTAGTATTTGTTCCTGGAAGTTTCTACCTGATTATTAGAGGGTTCAGGCAACTCGTTCAACAATTGAAGGATGTTTTTTCTAGAAGTAGGGGTGGTTAATTTTTCTAGATAGGATTCTACCAGATTTGAGACAGAAGTATGATGCTTCTTTGCATAGGTTTTTGCCCTACCAGAGAGCTTACTGTCAATCGTTAAATTGAGCTTATCTTTCATAAGATTTATACGTACTATTTATAAATATACGCATATTGACTTAAACCACAATAATTAAAATATAATTCCCTTAAGTTATAGGACCATCCAGATTTGGTTCGAAACCCCCTCACTCTTCTTGCGGAAATTTTGAGAGTCTTGCAGTAAAAATGCTCCGATTTGACTGGAAGGATCCATTTTTGCTTAATTAATTTAAGTTACTCACCCCAGCGGCCACAACTCAGGATGTCTTTCAAAACGTTCTTTCAGGGCTTTGAAACCATCTACGAAGGCCTTGCAGGAGTCGAATGGGTCGCCACCGATAGCCCAACCCTGGGAAGAGATGGGGCCGGAGTAGCCAAAGTCATACATCATGGCAAGAAACCAGGCCATATCGATCTCTCCCCGGTCGAAGCGAACAGCCGGGAAACCATTGCCATTAAAGCGGCCATTGGTCATCACAACATAATTCAGGTTTTTCATGATGTCCAGTTTCAGGGCCTCAGCCATCTCGATGCTGTTTTTGTTGGCATACCAGTGATGCGAACAGAAGGCCGGACCGATATGGGAGGCTTTGGCTCCTTCCAGGATCTTCTGCTGAGACTGAGGGGTATCACAGATCCAGTGGGTATGCGGATAGAGTGACCCCGTCATATTGTGTTTTTTGCAGGCAGCATCAAAGGCACTGGTGATCTTGTATGCCCGCTTCCAATGGCGATCTTCGGCTTTGGCAGAGCCACTCTCATGGATTGTAGGACCTCGCAGCTCGTCATTCCCACTCAGGGAAAGGGTGATATACTGGATCGGTGTGGCAGCGCTGGCTTCTACCACGGCTTCGATCTGTTCTATGTCTTTGTTGATGTTATCGGCGTTCTTATCTACCACTGAGCGAATCGTTCTGTGATGCCCCCACACGGAGAAGTTATATTTACCCATTTGGTCGGTGACCGCTTTCCAGTCATCACTGTCGGGGTCTGTCATCACAATCTCAAAACCATCAAAACCAGCTGCCTGTGCAGCAGCTAGCCGGGCCTTCAATGAATAGCTTCTTCGGTTACCAGCATGGAAATTGTCAAAAAGGACCAGTGGATTGTCTGGAAATTTATTCGGGGGCGAGCTTGTTTCCGGTAGAATTTCCGGGGATCCTTTTGCCAATGCATTGGCGCCTATGCCAACACCTGCAAGAAGGCTGGTAGAGGTTTTGATAAATGATCTTCTGTTTTTCATTTTTTAGGATATTCAAATTCTATTTTGAGGGAATGGATTTTCTCAGTTTTGATCTTTTCACACTCCAGATCCAGAAGATGAATGGATACAGCATGTAAACAAATCCTGAGATCATCACACCCAGGACAAACTTCCCAAAGATCAGGACGATCAGTACCGACAGCACANGCACCGAACTCATGATGATGGCGGATTGCAAACTGCTTTTGGTATCATAGATCTCGAGTTCACTTAGGTTCAGATCCTCCTTTTTCGACAGGGCATAGCGGTACATCAGCACAAAAATCAGGAAGATAAACGCTGCTCCAATGCCATAGATGGTCATCAATTGGGGTACATCTTCGGGCGATATCATACGCTGGAAGGCCGGTGATGAATCTCCGGAGATTCCAAACATGTTACCGATGAGGGCCGCATACAGTGAGGCCAGTACCTTGAAGAGAAACTTCAATGGATAGACATACAGCAATACCGAAAACAGCAGCAAAGTATTGAGGATGACAATCCGTGAACTTTTGAAGCCATAGCGGATGAAGAAAAGGTAATGCTCGTACCAGATATAGGTGATCAGGGTCATACAGATGGCAAAGGGAACGATCTCAAAGAGAAAACCCCTGAGCTCGATGAAGTTGTCCGGCACTTTGGAGGAAAAGATGAGCAACGTGATGGCCAGGGCAAATACGGCATCACTAAACGTTTCGATCCTTGTTTGCTCCTCACCCCGATAGCGGAAATCCGGGTTGAGCCCAATGTTGTTTTTCTTAAGGCTTTGTCTCACCATGGCACATCAGTAATCCCTCAATTTAACAGAAAATCAAGTAAAGGGCTATCCTGATGATTCAGGTAGGAGTCAATTGGTATTATTCGTCGCGTTCCAGCTCGTACACCTCACCATTGGCTGCACGGTCCATGCTGGCATTGAATTCAAATCCCAGGAGGAGGATGGCCGACATCAGGTATTGCCAGATCATGAAAGCAATCAGGGTACCGATAGAGCCGTAGAATTTGTTGTAGGTAGCAAAATTGCTGAGGTAGATGGAGAAGCCAAAGGAGACGACCACACAGGCCAATGTCGCTCCCAGTGAACCAACGGAGAAGAAGCGCCATTTGTCGTGGATAGCAGGCCCCCAGTAGTAAAAGCAGCTGATCACCAGGTAAAAACAGATAAAAATGATCAGGAACCGAAGCAGGATGATCAGATAATAGTCAAAGTTCTCAGCCAGAAATCCGAAGCTAAACATCCAGTTGATGACGAAGTTGCCCACTAGCAGAAGCACGATGGCCAGGATAAACGTAAAAGCCAGGATGACGGTGAGGACCAGCGCGATAAACCGCATTTTGATGAAAGACCTCTTTTCATTGGTCTTGTATGAGGTATTGAAGGCCTTCATCAGCGAGTTCACACCATTAGTAGCGAGAAAAAGTGCAAAGAGCACACCGAAAGATATTAGTCCCTCCCTGCGGATCTCTACAGTATTCCGAATGGTCTTTTCTGAGGCTTCATACAGGCTGGGTGGCATCACATCGCTCATAAAGTGCAGGATCTCCTGCTGACTGATGGAGGGAATCCAGGTGTGGATGAAAGGGATCAGGGCAAAAAGAAAGATCACGCTGGGGAATACTGCAAGCGTGAAATTAAACGCTACCCCATAGGCCCGTTCCATCAGCTGATTGTCAGCGATCTTGTCAATGAAGATGATACCGATTCGATAGAGTGATGCCTGACCTTTTCTCAGGCGAATGCTTTTCAGGATACTTATTAGCTTGATATACCAGTCACTGTATCGTAAATGACGATGAAGTATTTGTCTTTTCCTCAAACTTTGGCTCTTGCTGATTTGCAAAGATAAGCAAGGAAATCGTTAAGATTCCCTAAAATAGTTGTGCATAAGTGCTTCAAACTTTTCCGGGAGCCTGGTAGGCCTGCCTGTCTCCATGTTAATAAACACCAAAGTTGTTTCAGCAATGTTTAAAGTTTTGCCTACTTCGTTGCGAATTTCATACTCGAACCTGATCCGCACACCGGGCATTTCTGAGATCTTCACGGTAATGGTCAGCTCGTCGTCATATTTGGCAGGAGCCAAGTATTTGGTCTTGTATTCCAGCACCGGCATCCCGATACCGGCGGCTTCCAGTTCCTTGTAGGAAAACCCGATGGCTCGGAATGATTCTACCCTACCCACCTCAAAATAAGTGGCGTAGTTGCCGTAGTAGACGTAACCCATCTGGTCTGTCTCTGCATATCGAACCCTGATTTTTATTTCGTGCTGAAACATTATCTGTAGATACCTCTTTGGTTGAGTGCCCGCTGAAATCGGGCAGCATGAATGTTATGTTCGGACAAGGTTTCGGAAAACACGTGATATCCCGAAAAGTCATCCTTCGCGCAAAAGTAAAGGTATTGATGATCTTCGTGGTTGAGCACAGCATCGATACCCGGGATAGATGGCATTTTGATTGGTCCTGGAGGGAGGCCACGGTACTTATAGGTGTTGTAAGGTGAATCGATCTGCTTGTCTTTATTGATTACCCTTCGTACGTCTTTACCCAGTGCAAAAACCAGTGTAGGGTCTGCTTGTAGCGGGATCCCTCTTTTGATCCTGTTGACATACACCCCGGCGAGGCGGGCCTTTTCATCATTCATGTTGGTTTCACTCTCCACAATAGATGCCAGCGTAGAGACTTCCTGGGGTGTGAGCCCGATAGAATCCGCTAGCTTCCTTCTCTTTTCATTCCAAAAGCGATCGTACTCAGCTTTCATCCTGTCCAGGATCCCTTCAGGAGAGATGGTCCAGTACACCTCGTAGGTATTGGGGATAAACATGCTGATGAAGTTGAGTGTATCAAATCCGTATTTGGCACTCACCTCGGGAGATGCCAGCAGGGGTGCCATATCAGCAGAGTCAATCTGGACTGCAGTGGTGAGTTTTCCTGCCAGGTCTTCAAGTCGTCTGGCCGAGTTGAAAGTAAGCTTTACAGGGATCTGTCTGCCGGCGCGCAGCATATTCACCACGGCTATGTTATTCATATTTTCCTCCAGGTAGTACATGCCGGGCTTGATCTCTGTGTCATATCCTTTGATCCTGGCCACGAAACTGAACGCCATCAGGTTGCCCACAATGCGTTCGTCTTCCATCCGTTTTTGTAGTTCCTTGAAAGTAGTGCCATCATCAATGGGGAAGTATCGCCCTTGCTGGTCCACCAGGATGTTGGGCACAAAGAAGATTTGGTAGGCATAAAAGCCAAATGATGAGAGCATCACGGCAAACACGATAATAACCAGCACTAAAATTTTTCTTCCTTGCATCATCTATGAATTAACGCGCAAAAATAATCATATCATAAAATTGAACATGGAGTATACTATTATGTTTACCTATGCAGGTAGTCAGCTATGGGGTTCACAGGTCGCTGAGGTGAATAGGATTGCAGGAAAAATGTACGAGCATTTCATGAATAGTGCCGATGATTCCATAGCTTTAAACCGCTGTTTTTGGCAGGAAATTTTAAAGGATTTGTTGAAACTTAAACGTATTCTAAAATGTCAGAGCTAGTAAAAATTCATCCGGAAAATCCCCAAAAGAAAAAGATCCAACATGTGGTAGAGGTGTTGAGGGCAGGAGGCGTGATTATCTACCCAACAGATACTGTGTATGGACTTGGATGTGATATTTTTAATACAAAAGCCATCGAACGAATCAAACGGATCAAGGGCATCAAAGGGAAGAGTATGAACCTGTCTTTTATCTGTCACGACTTATCCAACCTTTCCGAGTATGCCCGCCATGTAGACACACCCATTTTCAAGATGATGAAAAAGGGGCTACCCGGGCCATACACTTTTATCCTGGAGTCTTCATCCAAGACACCCAAAATCCTCAAGACCAATAAAAAAACTGTCGGTATACGAGTTCCTGACAATTTGATCCCCCGGATGATTGTGCAGGAATTGGAAAACCCCATTGTGACCACCTCGCTACACGACGTGGATGTGATCAAGGATTACCCTACAGATCCTGAAGTGATATTCAATGAATATGGTAAACTGGTAGATCTCGTTATTGATGGAGGGCCGGGGAATGTGATTCCAAGTACAGTTATTGATTGTACCGGTGGTGAGCCTGTGGTAGTCAGGGAAGGACTCGGTAAAGTGGTAGAACTTACTTGAGCCAAAAGATTGTCATAGAGCCTCATTACCTGGGTAGTCTGGAATACTTTGTTGCTTTGATCAATGCGGAGGAGGTGATCCTTGAAGCTCAGGATCATTTTGTAAAACAAACCTATCGCAACAGATGTTATATCCACTCACCGTCGGGGAAACAATCCCTTACTGTACCGGTGAGTTATGACAACAGAACCCGGATGAAAGATGTAAGGATAGACTATTCTCAAAGCTGGTTGCGTGATCATTGGGGAGCTTTTTATTCTGCTTATGGCAAAGCGCCATTTTTTGATTTTTTTGCGGAGGAGTTTCAGGCTGTGTGGAATAGTAAGCCGGAGTTTCTGCTGGACCTGGATATTGAAATGATGACATTATGTCTGAGGCTCTTACAAATTGACATGCCACTTCGACTAACTGACGATTTCCATTCGTCGACGGAAAAGGGCGCTTTAGACCTTAGAAATAGAATACTTCCGAAAATTTCTTTTGATCAGCGAGATTTATATATACCTTTTCCTTACATACAGAACTTTGGCAGCAATTTTGTCGCAAACCTGAGTATTGTTGATCTTTTAATGTGTGAGGGGCCAGGGGCTCAGGCGGTACTTAGAAACTCAACGATAAAACATGAACGATTATAAATCACCTCGTGTTTTTTAACAGTCCCATACATGGGATTAAATTTTTTAAGGGTTAATTTTACTAGATACGCGTATAGATAAATCCATTTTATGGAAGCAAAATTTTCAAACAGAGTAAAAGAAGTCATCTCGTTAAGTAGGGAAGAAGCGCTGAGGTTGGGACATGATTATATCGGTACGGAACATTTGCTACTGGGTATGATCAGAGAAGGAGAGGGCGTGGCTGTGAGCTTACTCAAGAAACTTGGAGTTTCTTTGGAGGAGCTTAGAACGGCTATTGAACAAGCTACCAAAGGAACAGCCACCAGCAACGTTAAAAACCTGGCGAATATTCCGCTTACAAGACAATCAGAAAAAGTATTAAAGATCACCTATCTTGAAGCTAAGATTTTCAAGAGTCAGCTTATAGGCACTGAGCATCTGTTGCTTTCCATCCTGAGGGATGAAGATAATCTGGCAACACAGATATTAGATAAGTTTGATGTATCATATGATGTCGTGAAAGAATTACTAGAATACCAAACAGAGAATCCGTTGGCTCAGTCAGACACTGACGATTCCGATGAGGATTCAGGAAGAATCTTTGGTGGTGGGTCCAGTGGAAGCGGCAGTGGTTCTTCCAGGGAGTCAGCCAAGGGCGGAGAGAAATCGAGGACACCTGTCCTGGATAATTTCGGTCGTGATCTCACCAAACTCGCCGATGACGATAAGCTCGATCCTATTGTGGGACGGGAAAAAGAAATTGAGCGGGTGGCTCAGATCCTTAGCCGAAGGAAAAAGAATAACCCAATCCTGATTGGTGAGCCGGGTGTTGGTAAAACAGCCATTGCCGAAGGTTTGGCATTAAGGATTGTTCAGAAAAAAGTATCACGGGTACTATTCGGTAAAAGGGTGGTAACGCTTGACCTGGCATCTTTGGTGGCAGGGACAAAATATCGTGGACAGTTCGAAGAAAGGATGAAAGCGGTGATGAATGAGATTGAAAAATCTCCGGACGTAATCCTCTTCATCGATGAGCTGCACACCATTGTGGGAGCCGGTGGAGCTTCAGGATCGCTGGATGCTTCCAACATGTTTAAACCTGCTCTGGCAAGGGGTGAAATACAATGTATAGGTGCTACTACTTTAGATGAGTACCGTCAGTATATTGAAAAAGATGGTGCACTGGCCAGAAGGTTCCAGATGGTGATGGTAGATGCTACCACGCCTGAGGAGACTGTTCAGATCCTGCAGAATATCAAAGACAAATACGAAAGTCATCACCATGTAAATTACACTGAGGAGGCTATTCTTTCGTGCGTGAGTCTGTCTGACCGATATATCTCTGACCGATACTTACCAGACAAAGCGATCGACGTTCTTGACGAAGCTGGAGCCCGGGTGCATATCAACAACATCAATGTTCCTGAAAATATCATCAAGCTGGAAGCCCAGATAGAGGATATCAAGAAGGAGAAAAACAGGGTTGTGAAGAGTCAGAAGTATGAGGAGGCAGCTCAGCTAAGAGATAAGGAAAAGAAATTATTGGCTCAGCTGGATGATGAGAAAGCCAAGTGGGAGGATGAAACCCGTACCAAGCGGTATGAGGTGAATGAGGAGAATGTGGCGGAAGTCATTGGCATGATGACGGGTATCCCTACCAAGAGGATCGCACAAAATGAAAGTGTGAAACTCCTGAGCATGCGCGATGAGCTCAACAAACGAGTGATCGGGCAGGATGAAGCCATCAAGAAGCTGGCGAAAGCGATTCAGCGAACCCGGGTAGGATTGAAAGATCCTAAGAAACCAATCGGTTCGTTTATCTTCCTGGGTCCTACCGGAGTAGGTAAAACGGAAATGGCCAAGGTACTTTCTACCTATCTGTTCGACAAAGAGGATTCTTTGATCAGGATAGACATGAGTGAGTATATGGAGAAATTCTCCGTATCCAGACTGGTCGGAGCGCCTCCGGGATATGTGGGCTACGAAGAAGGTGGTCAGCTTACTGAAAAAGTAAGACGCAAGCCTTACTCTGTAGTGTTGCTTGACGAAATTGAGAAAGCGCACCCGGATGTGTTCAATATCCTGCTACAGGTATTGGATGATGGTATCCTTACAGATGGTCTTGGAAGACGTGTGGATTTCCGAAACACCATCATCATCATGACATCCAATATTGGGGTAAGAGATCTGAAGGATTTTGGTGCTGGAATCGGTTTTGCCACACAGGCAAGAAGAGAGAGCAGCGACGACCTAATGAAGTCTACCATTCAGAATGCCCTGAAGAAGGCGTTCAGTCCGGAGTTCCTCAACAGGTTGGATGATGTGATTGTGTTTAACTCACTGGAGAAAGAGCACATCCACAAGATCATCGATATCTCACTGGATAAACTGTTCGAGCGCGTGATTGAGCTTGGTTACCAGGTAGAGCTGACCAAAGCAGCCAAAGACTTCTTATCCGACAAGGGGTATGATCCACAGTTTGGTGCACGTCCGCTAAACAGGGCCATCCAGAAATACCTGGAGGATGCTGTGGCAGAGGAGATCCTGAAAGGAGAGATCCAGGAAGGAGACACCATCGTTGCCGACTGGGATAAGAAATCTGATGAGCTTACAATCAAGCTTAAGAAAAAGAAAGTCCGGCAAGAGGACAAAGAAGAATAAATCAACGGAAGGGGCCATATTTTGGCCCCTTTTTTATTTCCCGGAGAAAATAAGATGACTCGAATTGCAACCTTTTTTATTATAATGTAGTTTATAATATAAACTTATTTATATTTATAGAATGAAAGAGCAAGAATTAACAAAAGAAGAAAGCCTGGCACTCATCGGGAGGATGATTAGTCAGGCGAAAGCGAACTATTCAAAGGGTTCCAGCATCTATTTTCTATTATGGGGATGGGTGGTCCTTGTAGCTAATCTTGGGCATTACCTTATTCAGAAATTTAACTGGTTTGACAAACCATGGTTGATTTGGATAATTACCATCCCAGCCATTATTTACACGATAATACAATCCATCAGGGACAGTAAAAGAAGTATGGTGGTGACACACCTGGACAGGCTTTACGGGCATGTGTGGATGATCTCAGGGATTGGCATAGTGGCTTCTATTATGTTCATGAGTCAGATTAACTACTATCACAACGCTTTTATTTTGCTATTTGCAATGGGAGGGACTTACATTAGCGGTCAAATGCTGCGGTTCAGACCATTGGTGATGGGTGCTTTTGCCTTGTTGGTTTCCGGAATTGTATGTTTCAATGTGAGTATGGTAGATCAGTATCTGGTGGGAGCTATTGGAATACTATTAGGTTATCTGATTCCAGGCTATATCCTAAAATCGAAGGAAAGTGAGTGATTTCAAACCATTAGACCCGTTATTACATTCTCAGTTGCGTCTGGCAATCATGAGCCTTTTGCTGAGCGTAAAGTCAGCGGAGTTTACTTTCATCAAGGAAAAGACAGAGGCAACAGCAGGAAATCTGAGTGTTCAGCTAGACAAGCTTTCCAGTGCCGGATATATTGAGATTGAAAAATCATTCAGGGATAAAAAACCGCTGACTACATGTAAGATTACCAAAAAGGGTGTCTCAGCATTTGAAGCATACGTGAGTGCTTTGAAAGACTACCTAAACTAAATTTTTTTAAATGTATAGTTTATAACATAAAGTGGTTTACAATCAATAAAGCTTTCGATTTTGACTAATCGGAGGCTTTTTTATTTCATTTTAGTACATGCCCAGATACTTCCTGAGGAACCACTCAGAAAAGAGGAAGAAACATATAGCTATGATGATCCACAGGCTACTGATCAATGGGAAGTAACTTTCGCGTGTACGGATGATGCTTTGGAAATCTGTATTTTCCAGGGCCTGTGTTAGTGCTTCTATTTCACTAAAATGGAAGAAAGCTCCATTGGACTTATGAGACATTTCCCTTAGTAAATTATGGTTTGCGGTGAGATCCAAAGCCTCCACCTGTAATGCTTCTACAAGAAATTCTCCTCTGTCAACAAGCTGCTCATTTTCATTGACCACAGAAGCACGGTATTTGTAGATACCCTGCTTCAACGTTCCAATACTGAATGTGCTGTTCAGGGGACTATCTACTAACTCATAATTCCTTGTTTCACCTGCTTCATTGGTAATGCTTAAGTTAATTTTGTTACCATAGCTGCGCTCGAATATCTCATTATATACCTGTGTATCAACAAAAATCCTGTCTCCTTCACGGTACACATTCTGTCTGGGTGTGGCAGTAAATCTTTTCTTATTCGTTCTGATGCTGAGAAACTGAACTGTTTTTAGTACCAACTCATTAAATAGCCTGTCATCCCCATGGACTGCAGCCTCCTGAAGTTTCCATTGCCAGATCCCAGTGCCAATCGTTACAGCAGATTTCTCTGATCCGTCATCGTAAAAGAACATCATTGGTTTCGTGGTGTTTACTGATCCCACCTTTTGATATAGGAGTACGTCAGTTGCCCCACTCAGGACATAATCACCAAAATGTACCTCTGTAGGAGGGTATTGGTTGAAGCGGTCCGTTTGATCACTATCCAGTTGAAACTTCCTGAATGTCGGATTTATTGTGGGTCTTACCAGGTCCTTTTGGGTACTTCTGGTTCTAATTCTCAGGTATGGCAATGATTTGTAGATCTGATCGACCTGAGATCTGGAATCCAGGATAATCCATTTTCCAGTAGACTTGAAACTGTGTCGAATTACCTGCTTGAAGGGAGAATACTCTATGATTACATCATAATTCTTTTCAGTAGGTAGTTTAGTGATACCGGGGATGTATAGGACAGTCTCGTAGTTGCCCGTTTCGTGGAGAGTTTGTCTTATGGCCTTGATATCCGGGTGTGGAACAGGAGAGATCACCAGGACTTTCTCTTTTCCTTCAATCACTTCAATGAAGATGTCTTTTCTGTTATTTTCATAGGTGGATTCGCCTTCTTTCTGTGGCAATCGAATGATCAGATGCATGAGTCCGGCCTCCTGGGCTTCAAGCTCGAAGCTCACGTCTGTGATATGGTCAGTCAGCCTGATATTTTGGCTACTGATTGATTTTCCAGATTTGTTGACACTGACGTTAACTACTTCATTCGTAAAGCCCCTTTGTTCGATCTTGAGTGTAACCGGAAACTTATTGCCCTGATAAGCTACTCTGTTGTGTCTCACATCTCTGATGGAGATATCGCGGGGAGGAATGGTATCTCCGAGACCTACCGTATAAATCGGGTACCGATAATTGAGATAAGCCGGGGAAAGCCCTTCATTGTAAATACCATCCGATAAAAATAAGATACCTCCAACATTTTTCCCATCATAAATGCTCTCGAATGAATTGAAAATAGAGGAAAGGTTGCTGCTACTCCCTTTGAAATTAAGTGAATCTGCTCTTCCTGTTAGATTGTAGGTCGTGACCTGGTAATCACTTAGGTTTTGCTGAATACCTTCCACTGTGGATACCAGTTGCTTGAGTTGCTGTTCGCCCATGCGCATGGGGATCGACTCCGAGTTGTCCATCACAACTACAAACACAGGCTCATCTTCCTCATTGACTGAGAGTTTCATGATCGGATTCAGTAATAAAATACCCAGGAGGAGCAGGGCAGAAAACCTCAGGAAACCTAGCAGCATGTTGATGTTCTGATGCCACGGAATATTCTTCTTGCTATATAGGAATATCGATAGTCCTGCTGCAAGCAGAAAGATCAGCAATACCCAGCCGGAAGAAATATCGAGTGAAAAAAAATTATCGTCCATTCAGCATATATTCATTTCCCGGAGCGAGATGATTGGGGCCTCCACAATGGATTAACGAAGGAAGCCCTACTATGTTGAATTGATCAAGTAAGCATTCCGCCATCAACCTGCAGTACCTGTCCTGTAATATAGGAAGACATATCCGATCCGAGAAATACACAGGCATCCGCTACGTCTTCCGGTGCACCACCACGCTTCAATGGAATGGCATCTCTCCAGGTCTGGATGGTCTTTTCATCCAGGACTTCGGTCATTTCGGTCTCAATGAACCCGGGGGCAATGGCATTACACCTGATATTTCTGGAACCAAGCTCCAGGGCTATGGACTTGGTAAAACCAATGATACCTGCCTTGGAAGCTGCGTAGTTGGCCTGGCCGGCATTACCCTTTACTCCAACAACCGATGACATGTTGATGATCGAACCACTTCGCTGCTTCATGAAAGTTCTTGAAGAAGCTTTCACGGTGTTGAAGCAAGACTTCAGGTTTATGTTCATGATATCATCCCACATTTCTTCAGTCATTCGCATGAGCAGGTTATCTTTTGTAATCCCGGCATTGTTAACCAGAATATCTAAACCTCCCAGGTCCTGCACCACATTGTTGATCAATTCTTCAGCTGCTTTGAAGTCAGAAGCATCAGAGCGATATCCTTTTACTTTTACTCCAAGTGCGCCCAGTTCATCCTCAAGGGCCTGCCCCTTTTCTACACTTGACAGGTATGTGAATGCAACATTAGCTCCATTTGCTGCAAACTTTATGGCAATGGCTTTTCCAATTCCTTTTGATGCACCTGTGATTAAAGCAGTCTTTCCTTCAAGTAATTTCATGTGTATATGTTTATTTATCAGATCTCACACGGAATGGCACGATCTACCTCATTTTTGGGTTATAACCTCAATCATGCTTATTTCATGTCGTTATCATTTGCTAAAATATAAATTGCCAGGCTAATTGATGACTTTTTCACCAATCACCTGTAATTAAATTCTTACGACTTAAATTTGCAGCCTTTAGTATTCAAATAAAAAAGCATAATAATATGGCATCACAATATGATTTGTTGGTTGTTGGTAGTGGGCCCGGAGGATATGTAGCGGCAATTAGGGCATCTCAACTAGGTATGAAAGTTGGCGTAGTAGAAAAAGCTGAGTTGGGCGGTATCTGCCTAAACTGGGGCTGTATCCCTACGAAGGCCCTGCTTAAGAGTGCCCAGGTATTTGAATACGTGAGTCATGCCAAAGATTATGGTGTCGATGTAAAGTCTGCCTCAGCAGATTTTGCCGGTATGGTAAAAAGAAGCCGGGATGTAGCGGATAGCAATAGCAAGGGCATCCAGTTTTTATTTAAGAAAAACAAAATTGAAGTCATTGCCGGTACAGCTGTATTGAAGCGAGGAAAGAAGCTGGAGGTCACAGATGACAAAGGAAAGAAAACAGAATACACCGCAAAAAATATTATTCTGGCAACAGGTGCCAGATCCCGTGAGCTTCCCGCACTGAAGATCGACAATGACAAAATTATAGGCTACAGAAAAGCATTGGTTCTGGATAAGCAACCCAAGAAATTGGTTGTCGTGGGTTCTGGTGCAATTGGAGTTGAGTTTGCCTATTTCTATAACTCCATAGGTACAGAAGTGACTGTGGTAGAGTTTTTACCTAACATCGTTCCGGTAGAAGATGAAGAGGTGAGCAAGGCGCTTGAAAGATCATTCAAGAAGAATGGCATCAAAGTGATGACCAGTAGCGAAGTGACAAAGGTGGATACAAAAGGCAAGGGATGTAAAGTCACTGTAAAAACTCCAAAAGGAGAAGAACTCATCGAATGCGATATCGTACTTTCAGCAGTTGGTATTTCCACCAATATAGAAGGTCTTGGTTTGGAAGAAACCGGAGTAAAGACCGATAAAGGTAAAGTGGTGGTAGATGACTACTACAAAACCAGCGTAGATGGAGTTTATGCCATTGGTGACATTGTGAAAGGTCCTGCTTTGGCTCACGTGGCTTCAGCAGAAGGTATTATCTGCGTAGAGAAAATTGCAGGCCATAACCCAACACCTTTGAACTATAACAATATCCCGGGATGTACTTACTGCTCTNCTGAGATTGCTTCGGTTGGATACACTGAGAAAGCAGCCAAAGAAGCTGGTTATGAGATCAAAGTCGGTAAGTTTCCATTCTCTGCATCAGGAAAGGCGAAAGCAGCAGGTGCAACAGACGGATTCGTAAAAGTAATTTTCGATGCCAAATACGGTGAGTGGCTCGGCTGCCATATGATTGGCTATAATGTGACTGAAATGATCGCAGAAGCCGTTGCAGCCAGGAAGCTGGAAACAACAGGTCATGAGATTATCAAAACCGTACATCCACATCCTACGATGTCTGAAGCTGTCATGGAAGCTACTGCCGCTGCCTATGACGAGGTAATCCATATCTAATTAAGGTTATTGAGTGAGCCAACAGGAAATTGTTAGCTTTCTTTTTGAAAATTGACTATATTTGTCAATATTTTTATTGGCATGTTTAGTGAGATTATCAAAGAGCACAGGATTTTGAAAGGCCTCAAATTGAGAGAGCTGGCCAGGATCACCAATATTGATCAAACATTACTTAGTCGGTTTGAGCACGGGGATCGTCTGCCTACCGAAAGCCAGTTGATGGAGCTTATGAGTGCTCTCAAGATGGATTTTAAATCTACCAGGATCGAATGGATGGCCAGCAAGGTTCTCAAGGTGGTTGGCTATGATGAGGTCAGCTATGAAGCTTTACAGCTTGCCGAGTCCAGGGTAGAGTATCTCGTCAAAAAGCGCTCACACAAGCAGGAGTTGCCTACAGAGCTAAAAGAAAAGCTGGAGCTTCTTGATGCATTGAAAGCTAAGTGGGAGGCAAGACCTCCTTTAGGTGTATCGCAGCTCAAAAGGATGCAGGAGTATTTTGATGTGGATTATACCTTTGAAAGCAATAGGATTGAGGGTAATACCCTCTCCTTGCAGGAGACTGCACTGGTAGTGAATGAAGGACTTACCATAGGTGGTAAATCCATGCGGGAGCACCTGGAGGCGATCAACCACCAGGAAGCAATCGTCTTCATCAGGGAGCTTGTTGCCAACAAAGAAGACATCAGCAAGCGTGTGGTGCTAGATCTTCACAGGCTAGTGCTCAAAGAAGTGGATTCAGCCAATGCAGGAGTATACCGAAGCATACCTGTGAGGATTACGGGTAGTGATACCCAGCTCCCTCAGCCGTTTCTTATCGATCAGCTGATGCAGGATTACTTTGAGTTCTATATGATCCAAAGTTCAAGAATGCATCCGGTGATTTTGGCTGCCGAGATGCACGAGCGTTTGGTGAGTATTCATCCCTTTGTAGATGGCAATGGTCGTACAGCCAGGTTGGTCATGAACCTGATCTTGTTGAAGTATGGATACACCCGAGCCAATATCAAAGGGAGTACGGAAAACAGGATGGCCTACTATCGGGCCTTGCAGAGTGTTCAGAAGGATGCCAATCCCATGCCTTTCTATCACCTTGTGGCCGATGAAGCAATCCGATCAATCAAAGCTCACCTTGAGCTGATATAAAATAATGCCTCTTGTGAGGCATTATTTTTTAGATGAATTCTTTCAATAGTGTAGTCAGCCTTTCAGCTTCGATCAGGAAGCCATCATGACCGTAATCCGAGTCAATTATCTTCAACTCACTCTTTTCAATGTGATCTGCGATAAACTTCTGCTCATGGACAGGAAACAGTATATCTGAATTGATGCCGATCACCAGTGCTTCGGATTTAATCCTTTTCAGTGCCGCCTCAGCTGAACCATAGTGTCTGCCCAAGTGATGGGAATCCATAGCCTTGGACAAAGTGTAATAACTCTCAAGCGTAAAGCGTTTTCTGAGCTTTTCGCCCTGGTATCGTTGATATGAGGAGGCTGAGAAGTGATCCCACCTCTGGTCTACATCCAGCTGAGACTTGCCATAGGTGTCATAGCTTCTGTAAGAGAGCATAGCAATTGCTCTGGCTGTTTCCAACCCTTTAGACGGATCAATATTTTCAAGTGCCATTCTCTGGGCTTCATTAAATGCAATACCCCATGGAGAGTGAAGTGCATTGGTTGCAAGCGGCACAATTTTCTCAAACAGTTCCGGCTCTTGTACAGCCCATTCCAATAACTGCTGACCACCCATAGATCCTCCGATACCGAGGTGAATTTTATTGATCCCCAGGTGCTTTCTCAGGATTTTATGGACTGTTACCATGTCTGCAATGGTAACCAGTGGAAACTTCGAATTCTTTGGACCGGTAGTGCCATAGCATGACCCGAGCATATTGGCACAGACGATGAAATGCTCATCCGGATTGATGACTTCTCCTTCACCTACCACACCAGGCCACCATTCGATAGGATCGCTGTTTGCGGTGAGGGCATGAAATACCCACACAACATTGGTCCTGGTGGAGTTTAGCTTGCCATAGGTGGTATACCGGATGCTTAAATCATCCAGTATTTCACCGTTTTCCAGAACCAATGGTGCATTGGTGTGTAGTGTTGTAGTATTTTGTTCAGTCTTAACGATTTCCATAGACTTTTTCGAATGCTTGTGTTAAATCGGATTTTAGATCCTCTATATGTTCTATACCTGCCGAAATTCTTAGTGAATTAGGCAAAACTCCAGCAGCACGCTGTTCTTCATCAGTGAGCTGCTGGTGCGTGGTGGCCGAAGGCTGAATAATAAGTGTTTTTGAATCACCCACATTAGCCAGGTGACTGATAAGTTGAAGGCTATCTACCAGTTTAGTTGCCTGCTCTTTGTCACCTTTTAAATCGATGGAGAATACTCCACCAAAGCCACGTTTCAAATATTTTTTGGCAAGTGTGTGGTAAGGACTGCCCGGTAGACCCGGATAATTTACCTTTTCTACCTGCGGATGTTTCTCCAGCCATTTGGCAAGTTCCAGCGCATTGGATACGATCCTGTCCATCCTCAAAGACAAGGTCTCGAGACCCTGAACGAGCTGGAATGAATTGAATGGACTCAACGCAGGTCCGAAATCTCTTAGTCCTTCTACTCTTGCACGGATAGCGAAGGCAATATTGGGTAAGCCAAGTGGGTTTCCTTCACCAAATACATCCCAAAAGACAAGCCCATGATAACCTTCCGATGGCTCAGTAAATTGAGGAAACTTACCATTGCCCCAGTTGTAATTACCACCATCAACTATTACTCCTCCGATTGATGTACCATGTCCGCCAATCCACTTGGTAGCTGATTCCACGACTACAGCGGCTCCATGCTCCAGTGGTCTAAATAAGTATCCACCTGCACCAAAAGTATTGTCCACAATTAGTGGAATATCATGTTTCTTGGCTACAGCAGCTATTGCATCGAAATCAGGAATGTTGAATCCGGGATTTCCAATAGTTTCCAGGTAGATGGCTTTAGTTTTGCTATCTACCAGCTTATCAAATTCTTCAGGTTTGTCACTCTTGGCAAACTTTACATTGATACCCAGTCTCTTGAAAGCCACCTTGAACTGGTTGTACGTTCCACCATACAGGAATGACGTGGATACAAAATTATCACCAGCCTGCAGGATGTTATTAAGAGCCAGAAATTGTGCAGCCTGACCAGAACCGGTGGCCAGTGCAGCAACGCCACCTTCAAGGGCAGCAATTCGCTTCTCGAAAACATCAGTAGTAGGATTCATGATCCTGGTATAGATGTTACCAAATTCTTTCAGGGCGAAAAGGTTGGCACCATGCAAAGAATCTTTGAAAGTGTAGCTTGTAGTTTGGTAAATAGGTAATGCTCGTGATCGTGTTGTTTCATCAACTTCCTGACCAGCGTGTACCTGAAGTGTCTCAAAGTGCAAATTGTTACTCATAATGGGTTATAATATTTTAATGTTAAACGGATAGTTTGTTCCAATGATCTAATGGTGTATTCGGGTGCTGAAAAGTACAACTTAACAACAACAATCCTGAATAACCTTAATGCAGATTGAGGAAGGGGCAAGCGATGTCATTTTGCCATAGGCAATAGCATCGTAAGTGAACATGTTTGTGTTTTTCATGGTATAATCAATTTATCTATCAGGAATTAGCACCTTTCCCAATCGTTGGGGGGAGGTTGCTAGTGCTTCTCAGAGCCTGTCTCTCAGCACTTCTCTATAAATCGATTGCTCGATTTGATAATGCAAACGTACTAGCCTGCATTCGTTATTCCAAATACGTAAATAAAATTATTTTGTTTGATCCCTTGATCAAATTGATCAGGAAATGGCTTTTTTCATCGTTTCACCAATGTCTGCAGGTGAATAGGCTACATGAATTCCGCACTCTTTCATGATCTTGATCTTAGCTTCTGCGGTATCATCTTTCCCACCGATAATCGCTCCGGCATGACCCATTCTTCTTCCCGGAGGTGCTGTTTGTCCGGCGATGAATCCCACAACAGGTTTCTTATTGCCATTTTCCTTGATCCATCGGGCAGCTTCTGCTTCGTAGTTACCACCTATTTCACCGATCATCACAATTCCTTCTGTGTCGGGATCTTCCATAAGCAGCTGTACAGCCTCTTTGGTAGAAGTACCAATGATCGGGTCACCACCGATACCGATTGCTGTGGTGATACCCAGACCAGCTTTTACCACCTGGTCAGCAGCCTCATAGGTTAGAGTCCCTGATTTTGATACCACACCGATGTTACCCTTTTTAAACACGAAGCCCGGCATGATCCCCACTTTGGCCTCTCCCGGTGTAATTACCCCCGGACAGTTTGGTCCAACAAGTACGGCACCTCGCTTCTTCACGTAAGGCTTAGCCTGGATCATATCTTTTACCGGGATTCCCTCGGTAATAGCGATAATTACTTTTATTCCGGCATCGGCAGCTTCCATCATGGCGTCTGCAGCAAAAGCAGGCGGAACGAAAATGATGGACGTATCTGCTCCTGTTTTCGCTACTGCATCTTTCACAGTATTGAAGACAGGTTTATCCAGGTGAGTCTGGCCACCTTTACCAGGTGTGACACCCCCAACAACGTTGGTTCCATACTCAATCATTTGAGATGCATGGAAGGTACCTTCTGAACCTGTAAACCCTTGAACAATGATTTTAGATGCTTTATTTACGAGAACGCTCATTTCGTGTTATTTATTTGGGGTACAAAAATATTCTAAATGGCTGCTTATCCAAATTAAGTGAATTTAAACTATTATTTACATTTGCATTATAAGCAAATTAGTACGGCAAATCAATGGCATGCAGGAGGCAAAAAAAATTCAACTAAATACTCTTGATGGAATTCAAATAGCCGCCAATTTATATTCCAACAATTCACCCAAACTGAACCTGATCGTCGTGGCTCCAGCAGCAGGAGTCCCTCAAAACTATTATCGGAAATTTGCGGAATATGCTTCACAAAACTTTGATTTTGATGTACTTACATTTGATTATCGTGGAATAGGAGCGTCGCTTCACGGGCACGTGAAATCTAATCGGTCTAGTATGTCGGAGTGGGGTAGCCACGACATGAATGAAGCGCTGAGGTGGGGTAGAAGCCGGTATGCAAAAGTATTTCTGATTGGTCATAGCGTGGCAGGACAGGTTTTTCCCAAGGCGGATCATGCAAAATCTGTTACTGCGGCATATTTTGTCTGTACACAAACTGCATCCAAGAAATTCTGGAGCGGTTGGCCACGAATTGCCGTAAATTTCTTTTGGTATGTGGCACTCCCCCTAACCAATAAAATATATGGCTACATGCCTGGGTGGGTACTTGGGGGTAGTGAGGATCTGCCCAAGAAGGTGGCCAGTGAATGGAGGAGGTGGGGCCTACACCCTCAGGGTGTTTTGCAGGGTGACCCCAATGTGAGAGATCAGTTTAACCGACTTAGAATACCAATCCATTTTGTGAATGTGCAGGATGATAAGATCCTGGCACCTGTCACAGCTACAAGAGAGATCATGCATTATTATGGTAATGCGGTCACCACATTTCAACATATCAGACCAAAAGATCTAAGAATTAAAAAACTTGGTCATTTTGGGTTCTTTTCCTGTAGGAACAGTGAAAAACTCTGGTCTATGCCGATCATGTATTTCACCCAATATATCAGGAGTCTGGAAGAACTTAGTCTAGCAGATAGCGATCTATAAACTCTCTTACTGCGCCCTCACCACCTTTTTTGGTTAGGATCACATTGACGATGGATTTTATTTTGTCAATGGCATTGGCAGGACAGGCGGTAAACCCTACCTGCTCCATGATGTCAAGGTCATTTACGTCATCACCAATGTAGGCGATCTGTTGAAAATCAATTCCCAGTTCCTCTTGCCATTCTTCTAGTACCTCAAGCTTGGGCCTTTGGCCAATGTAAAAGTGTTTCAACCCCAGCATATTGGCTCTGGCAGTCACCATTTCAGTGACCGTGCTGTGACTGATGATCCCTACATCGACTCCGGCTTTCATTGCTAACTTGATGCCCAGTCCGTCCTGGGAGTTAAACTTTTTGAATTGCTTTCCATCTTCCTGGATATACACGCCTCCGTCAGTAAGCGTACCATCCACATCCAGTATCAGCATTTTTATTTCAGGAATTATTTTTTCCATCAGATCATCTTTCTTCCAATGGCAGCGGCGATGGGTTGCAGGGTGTCATACATCTCCTGAAACTCCTTGAGGTTTAGTTGCTGGGCCGCATCAGACTTGGCTTTTTCCGGTGTAGGATGACACTCTATGAGCAAGCCTTCCACACCCATGGCTACAGAAGCCCTGGTGAGGTCAGCTACTCCATATCTGTAACCCATGGCATGGCTTGGGTCTACTACAATTGGTAGGTTGGTGTATTCCTTGAGGAAGGCAACACCGCATAGATCGAGTGTAAAGCGTGTTTTTGTTTCGAAGGTTCTGATACCCCGTTCACAAAGGATCACGTTTTCGTTGCCACCGGAAAGTATAAACTCAGCAGCCTGAACAAATTCCTGTAGAGTGGTACCAAATCCTCGCTTAAGCAATATGGGTTTTCTGGACTCGCCGCATCTCCTGAGTATGCTCTGATCATACATAGCTTTTGCGCCAATTTGTACGATGTCAGCATTTTCAATCACCAGGTCTACATGTGAGCTGTCTTTTACTTCAGTGATGATATTAAATCCGTATTGCTTGCGTACTTCTACAAGCATTTTGATGCCTTCTTCACCAAGGCCCTGAAAGGTGTATGGTGAAGTACGAGGTTTGAAGCACCCTGCACGTAGTGTGGTGATATTGTTTTTCTTTAATACTTCTGCCACCTCAGTGATTTGTTCCCATGATTCGATTGAACATGGTCCTGCAATGAGCATGGTATTATTTGAATCTCCCCCAATCGCATTTTTACCAAGCTGTATAGACCGCTTTCCATCCTTGTAAGTGCTGCTCGCCAGCTGAATATCTGTTTCCATTGGGAAAAACTCATCCGTGTAGGATGCAGCTTCTTTGGGAAGTTCTTTCACCTTGGCGGAGGTGACCAGGATGTCCTGATCGCCTGTTTTGAAATGTATGGCCTCCAGTTTTTGACCCAGGCTGGCTGCCTGATCACTGGTTGTTTCTTTTTTGAGGTGTATGATCATGATTCACTTCGTATTAAATGGATGAATGAGAGTGCCCCGGTCAATGTATTTTGGTCATTGACCACAGGCAGATAGGAGATCAGAAAACTTTTGGACTGGATCATCTGAAGAAGCTCAGAGATAGTGGCGTCCTCTGAAATAGATACAGGATTTGTGTTGACAATGTCGTCCAGACCCATTTCATTGAAGTTATCCAGATGCTTAAGTAAGCCTTTGCGGACATCTGCATTACTGGAAATGCCGGCTAGCTTCCCATTGTCGTCATTGAGAAGCGTAAAGCCGAGGTTGTAATCATCTATTTGCTTGATGATTTCTTTGACTTTTGCCGACCGTATATTCAGGACTGGCGCATCTTCTACATCAATCATAAAATCCTTGATCCTGAAATCCGAATGAATGATAGACGAGCGAAGGTGTAACAAGGCTTCCCCAATCGATTCATGGTTGACTAAATAGGAGCCAGATACTACCGAATGAACCCCTAGAATCCGCAGGATAAAGCCTGTTTCATCATTTACTCCACCGTCTACATAGATCTTTTTGTTCGGGTACTGGTTTCTGAATTTTCGGATCTTTTTAAAATTGTCTTTTCTGAACTTTCCACCACTCTGGCCTGGAGTAGTGGTCATCATCAGAATAAAATCACAAGTATCTTTATACTCCTCAAAAACCTGGATGGGAGTATCAGAGGTTATGGCCAAACCCCATTTTGTGCCCGGAAGCTGAGGTAGTTCCAGCCTGGTTGGCATGTTTTCGTACTGGAATGTGACGTACTCCACACCATGTTTTTCTATCAGCGGGAGGTAATCTTCCGGCCTATCAGAAATGATATGCAGATCAATAGGTGTCTTGCTAATTTTTTTGATCTCCTCTATATCCTTGAATACCTCCATGTTGTCATTACAATCGATATGGAAGAAATCGATATGACATTTATCGAGGGCATTGACCAGGTCGGGAAGGGTTCTTTCTTTACTTGAGTAGAGAGAAGCTGAAATCTTCATTCATCAGGTTTTTCGGGTGGCAAAGATAGACACATTAATATATTTTGATTAGTTGAAGTGTAATTGTAACCATCAGAATGAGCAGGAGTATATTTTATAGAAACCGCTTACGTAAGGTATTGACCAGCAACATAAGTTTTGAGAAATTTATAATCGAACACCGTTAATGAATGTTAAGTATGCTTTCCGGTTAACATCCGGCACATTACTTTTGAAAAGTATTAATAATCCTCTTCATATACACTAGTTTAAATAGGGTTCCTGAAATCGGGAACTCTATTTTTTTATAGTACAAAATAAAGTAACAGCAATAAGGCCAGGATCAATGCGATCCACTTGTAACTAACCGGGTGATCGGTAAATTCATAATTGCATATTGGACATTCCTTTGCACCAGCGTCTACTTCCATGGCGCATGATGGACATTCTTTCTTCTTCACTGTGTTGATAACTTGATAAGTCTGCTGATTATTTTATTGATACGTTTTTTATGTGAGTCATTGGTTAGCTCGGGCTGTCGTTGATTTAGAATGTTCAACAATTTTTGAGCATCAGAGGACGTCAGCACCTTCATCCATTTCTCAGCGTACTGGCCCAGCTGATTATCTGGGGCTTTAAGAATCTGTTCTTCCAAAAGAGGCGTGATATCCTCTTTATATTTTCTTTCAGTATAGAGGTCAATTAATAAGTTGATTCCATGATCGCGGGTGATTACACTACCATGATCCATAATTATGAGAATTTTGGAAAGGTCATGAAAGACAAGGTCTCTGTTGTATGGGCCGATTAATGCCAGTACGCACATTGCCCTCCATACCAGGTAATTTTCTTTGTGATCCAGGAATTTTCTTACTTCCAGATAAAAATCGGTGATCAGCGCGGGGGTAGACTCACCAATAGACTCCAATGTTTTCAATAAATCAGCAACTATTTCGGTAGGGGTTTTTTCATCCTTTAATAGACCTTTGATCTCAGCAATGGCTTGAATATTCGCTGAGGCGGCGATCTCTTTTCCCAGCTCAATATTGGGCTGCTGATCTTTTCTTTTCTGCTGACTTGACAGTCGATTAATCAGCTCCGACATTATCCAGATTTTTTTTCATCATCAAGCCTATCTCCCTGGCATTGCTGTCGGGTTGATCGGCCAGGAACTCGCTCACCCGAACCTGCTCAGAATGACTCCTGTTCTGACTGAGCTTATATTTGGCATGTATCTCATCTACATCTATCCGGAACATGACTGTGCCCTTTAGCATTTTTTGTTTGTATTCAATGTCGATAGCAGTATCCCACTGACTTAAATACGTTTGGTCATTCACTGCTATCAGATCCCTTAGCATTTCCATGCATTGGTCTTCGTCTTCAATGATAGTGGCTTTACCATAGCATTGTACCGCACAATAGTTCCAGGTAGGTACATTTTTCACCTGGTCATAATGTGATGGTGAGATGTAGGCATGTGGCTCGGAGAATACTACCAGGCTCTTTCCGGAGTTGAGACTTTGCCATTGCTTGTTAGCTCTTGCAAAGTGTCCAAAGATCTTAATACTTCCATCTTCCATTTTGATGTGAAAAGGAAGATGTGTTGCTAAAGGCGTCTGATCTATGGTATTGATAATCAGCCCGAATGAATATCGCTGAATAAACCGATAGATCTCCTGGAGGTCTGTGACTTTGTTGAATGAGGGATTATACACCCTACTAATTTACACTCAATCAGAATAATTCCAGTTGTGCAGGGAGTAACTGGAATGTTTTTCGGTGCAATGGTGTGATGCCCTTTTCTCTGATGGCATCTCGGTGAGCACCTGTCGGGTATCCAAAGTTTGTTTCCCAGCTGTAACCAGGGAATTCAATGGCTTTTTGCTTCATCAGTTCATCCCGATAAGTTTTGGCCAAAATAGAAGCGGCGGCAATGCTATAGTATTTGCCATCACCCTGGATGATGCATTCGTAAGGAATATCGTTGTGGGCCTTATACCTGTTTCCATCTATCAGCAGAAAAGCGGGTTTTTGTTTCAGTTGGTCAATAGCCCGGTGCATGGCCAGGTAGGAGGCATTTAGAATGTTGATCTCGTCAATTTCTCCGGGAGACGCTACTCCTACACCATAGCTAATGGCACACTTGATGATTTCTTTCCTCAATTCAAATCGCTCAGTAGCTGTCAGCTGTTTTGAATCATTGAGTGTGTCGTGCTGAAAGTCCCTGGGTAAAATAACAGAGGCAGCTACTACAGGTCCTGCCAGACAGCCACGGCCTGCTTCGTCACAACCTGCTTCGTATTCTTTATCCTGGTAGTAGGGAAGGAGCATAGGTAAAGGTAACAACGTTTTAAGATTCTGTTCAAATGGATTTCAAACCGTTCATTCATTTAACCAACCAATATCTAAATTATTTGTGCAAGGCTTCACCCCATACCGTTTTGATAAAAAAATGGAGTCAGGGGAAACCTCCAGGAAGATTACTTGTCTTTTGATTCAGAAACTCAAAATAAAAGGACCTAATTAACCATGAAAAGACTTATCAATTTAGTCGCGGGACTGCTCTTATTTTTTTCAGTTCATGCACAGGATTTTACTCAAACAATTAAAGGACGAATAATTGATCAGCAATCCGGGGCGTCTATCATTGGAGCATCTGTTGTGGTGCTGAATTCAACTCCGACTATTGGGGGCGTTACCGATGTGAATGGATACTTCAGGATTCAACACGTTGCTGTGGGAAGACATTCTCTGGCCATTTCTTCTATTGGGTATGAAGGAAAAACCCTTCCCAATATAATGGTGAGCACTGGAAAAGAGGTAGTGCTTGAGGTGGAACTCACAGAGGCTTTGGTAGAAATGGAGGCAATAGAAGTTGTGGCCAACAATCAGGAAAAAGGACAGCCTCTGAATGATATGGCCACCGTAAGTGCAATATCTCTGAGCGTGGAAGAGCTGGGGCGATATGCAGCTACCTTTGATGACCCGGCAAGGGCTGCTCTTTCGCAGGCTGGAGTTACCACAGGAGGAGACGACCTCCTGAATGAGATTGTGATCCGTGGAAACTCACCAAAAGGAATGCTGTGGAGGCTGGAAGGTGTGGAAATTCCCAATCCCAATCACTTTGGGAGCATCGGGTCCTCCGCTGGAGGTATCAGTATGCTAAGCTCCAATGTGCTCAGTAATTCTGATTTTTTCACCGGTGCATTTCCTGCCCAATACGGGAATGTGACTTCCGGAATATTTGACCTGAATATGAGGAAGGGAAATTTTGATCAACATGAGCATTCCTTCCAGGCAGGTCTATTAGGTTTGGCGTTGGCTTCGGAAGGACCAATCGGAAGCAATTCTAATTCAAGCTACCTGGTCAATTACAGATACTCCACATTGGCCCTTTTTGATAAAATTGGTCTAAACATTCTTGGAGACCAGGAAGATGTGACGTTCCAGGACCTGTCATTCAAGGTCCATTTGGCTACCAAAAAGTCCGGGTCATTCTCCATTTGGGGGCTGGGAGGAAATAACACCTATACCTACATCCCCGATCCTGTTTTTGATGAACCGTATTCGGATAGCAATGTGCACAATATGGGAGCTGTCGGCGTAACCCACGTCGCCTATTTGTCTCCGAATACTTATTTAGAGTCAATTGTTTCGTTGACAGGGTATAATCTCAATTATCAATTCGACACACTGAACGTTCGGACCCTGGAGACGGAGGACATAGCGGAAACAACTACCAGGATCTCTTCTTATATTAATCATAAGTTTAATGCAAAAAATACGCTCAGGGTAGGGGGGATCGTGAGCCGTATCAACTTCAACCTTAAAAGCACTGAGTGGATTAAAAAAGACAGTAGTTACGTATTTGTCCTGGATGACAGAGACCACACCTATTTTATTCAGGGTTTTGGTCAATGGCAACATCGTGCTACCCAAAACCTGACTATCAATTCAGGGGTGCATATTTCACATTTTCTCCTGAATGGCAATACATACTTAGAGCCCAGGCTTGGGTACAGATATAAGCTAGCTGATGGATCAACTTTTACAGGCGGTTTTGGTCTTCATAGCAGGATGGAATCATTGGCCCTTTATATGGCCAGAGATGTGTTTGAAGGGGGTGGTGATAAAGCGTATAACAGGGATCTTGGGTTTACAAGGGCTGCGCATGGAGTAGTGGGATATGAAAAGATGCTTGGGAAGAACCTACGGTTCAAAACAGAGGTTTATTATCAGTACTTGTATGATGTGCCAGTTTGGGGTAATGATACCACTACAAATGCCGGAGAGAGAAGTTTTTCAGCACTCAATACCTATGATGGATATACTTCGTTTCCACTGGCTAACAATGGGACCGGAAAGAATTACGGGGTAGAGTTTACATTAGACAAGTTCTTCGCAAACAATCATTATTTCATGGTGACGACATCTCTTTATGAATCAAAATATGCCGGGGTAGATGGAGTTGAACGGGACACGCGATTCAATGGAAACTACATTTTCAATTTTGTGGGTGGAAAAGAATTTCAATTGGGTAGCCCGCAAAGGACATTGAATGTGAATGTACGCATGATATATGCCGGAGGAAAGCGGGAAGCACCAATAGATGTAGAAGCCTCGCGAAATGAAGGGTATACCGTAAGGGATTTTACTCGAAATTTTGAGTCCAGATTAGAAGATTATAAGCGTCTTGACCTCGGTGTCTCCTATAAAAAGAATAAAACGAAGACAGCTTATACCATATCAGTCAACGTGCAAAATGTATTGGGTATTGAGAATGTTTACAGTCAGTATTATATCCCCAAGCAAGACGCGATCTTTTCAGCAACGCAATTGGGCGTGTTTCCCAATCTCAGCTACAAACTCGACTTCTAATCACAACCTTTTTTCATACTTGTGTGTCATTAGTATAGTTGAGTGTGGAGTGTGGGTATGTGATAAAAACAGGTAAAGAGGGCTTAAGCCCTTTTTACTTTTATTCCCCTTTAGATTCCAGGGTTGTAACAATAATCGTAGACTCGGCTATATAAGACCCGGGTTTTTTCACCATATTATATCCCCGACTTTTATTCACAGTTTCTTCGAGTGACTCTGTGATGAAGTCAAAGCCATCTTCTGTCTCTATTTCCAGGTATTCAAAAGGCTCACTCCGGGCAAATAATTGAATGTATTCCGTCCCACATGGACATGCAGTTACCCACTCCAGTGGGAGGGGGATCTTTTTGTTGATGTTTTCTTCATCAATATAATAATTGTCCAGAAGTAACAATTGCTGGTCGTCGCTCCATACATTCATCAATCGGACATATGAAGGCCTATTTACCTCAATAAACAGTTCCAGTTTTTCTCCTTCCTTAAAAACAAGACCTTCGGTGCCTTTCTGAGTAGAAACCTCTGCATCCATACCACCATTGGTAATTCGATTCATCAGCAAGGTGTTTTTTTGCATGGCCCTGTTACTGGATTCCACCTCAAAATGCAGGTTTTCAGCTTCTAAAGCAGCGATGGGGAGATAGACTGCTCCACTAGCGATCGTAAGGTCCATTCCGTCTCCAAAATCTTCTACCAGGTCCATAGAGACCTGGACCTTATCAACCCTTGGCCAATAGGTCCCTGCCAGTACTTTTGTAGCATCTGACGCATTCCCAGTCCTCACTTTCACACCTTTTTTCAGTAAATCGTAGGAAAGCAACTGATTAAATCTTAAAGAAAATTCTGTGGCAATCTCGGTACTTTTAAAAGTGACGGGCTGCAATCGGATAATCAGATTTTCTAATTCCTGCTCTGAAACAAGTTTCTCAATCATAAAAAAGGCTGCCTCTTCCAGGCTGATTTCTTTTACATTTCGAAGTTCTTCGGCTCTATCTTCCACATAGTTTTTATATCCTTCCCACTTGGCAGTCATGAGTGCTACATCGTTTGTCACCCCCAGGTTCCTCATCAGCAGCCTGTCTGAGTTGATGTGATCCAACTCATTGAGCAATTCCATAAATCTGGAATATGCAGCTCCTTTATTTGTTATTCTGTCAGCAATAGCAATCTTGCTTTCAATCTCATCCATCTCATCGCTTAGCTTTTTATAGAAGTAGGTCTTCATGGATCGGATGGGAACGGATGCGATGCCAAAGGCAACCCCTTCTTTTTCATCAATATAAGATTTGGTTTCCAGGCCACAGCCCTCCATAGTCGTCCTGGTAAAGCTGGATTTAGGGTAATCTCCCCGGATCTGGGCAGCACTGTTGATGGATTGATAGAGTACCTCCGAAAGTTCGTTTCTGGCCAGACTTTCAACATAGTGAGTTAC
>JAHCMM010000247.1 GCA_019192515.1 Cyclobacteriaceae bacterium SS2 | reverse complement strand
TAAGTTCTACGAAAGAATGCCTAAGCCTTCTACCGTTGCAGTAGAGGAGTTCCTGGAAGGAAAAATTACGTTCCGAACACCAGAGCTGGAAGAATCAGCATCATAATTGCCCGCCCATGTTGGCTGGAAAAAAAATCTTATTAGCGGTTTGTGGCTCAATTGCAGCTTACAAGGCCGCTTTTTTTGTGCGTTTACTTGTCAAAGAAGGGGCTGAAGTCAAGGTAATTATGACATCGAGTGCCAAAGATTTCATCACTCCGCTGACTCTTTCTACATTGTCTAAAAACCCTGTCTATTCTGAGTTCATCAAAAACAGCCAGGGAGAGTGGGTCAACCATGTAGAGCTCGGGCTGTGGGCCGATCTCTTGATTGTGGCACCACTCAGCGCCAACACCCTCGGCAAAATGGCTAACGGCCTTTCGGATAACCTTTTGACTGCAGTGTACCTTTCAGCCCGCTGTCCTGTGATGGTATCACCAGCCATGGATCTGGACATGTACCAGCATCCAACCACTAAAGAGAACCTCAGGAAGCTGACCGGGTTTGGAAATATCGTGATCGAAGCTGAGGATGGTGAACTGGCTAGTGGACTACACGGTGTAGGCAGGATGGCTGAGCCCGAACATCTGCTCGAAGCAGTTCAAGACCACTTTAAAAAAAAAGAAACCCTAAAGGGTAAACGTATCCTGATCACCTCGGGACCAACTCATGAGGCATTTGATCCTGTCCGCTTTATAGGCAATCACAGCACCGGGAAAATGGGAAGATCCATCGCACTGGCCTGTGCTAAACGAGGCGCTATAGTGGACTTTATCTCTGGACCCGTGCAGCATCTCCCCGATCATCCGGCCATTAAAATTCAACATATTACCTCAGCCGAGGAACTATTTAAAGCTGCTAAAGAATCTTTTACTGAAGCTGACATTGCCATATTCACTGCTGCCGTGGTAGATTATCGCCCAAAAGAAAAGGCACAATCCAAGATCAAGAAGCAAAAAGAAAACCTGGAGCTCACGCTGGTCCCTAATCCGGATATTGCGATGGAATTAGGAAAAGTGAAGAAAAATGGACAGGTTACAGTGGGCTTTGCACTGGAAACAGATAATGAAGCGGAAAATGCACAGGCAAAACTGAAAAAGAAAAACCTGGATATGATCGTCCTTAATTCACTGAATCATGAGGGTGCAGGATTTTCACACGACACAAATAAAGTCACCATCTTCAAAAAAGATAATAATCAAATCAGTTTTGAGTTAAAGACTAAAGACCAGGTGGCGGAAGACCTGTTGGATGTACTGGAAAATTTAGATCGATGAGCAGATTATTCTTTTTAGCTATTTTTCTTTTGAGTTTTTCGGCATTTGGCCAGGAGCTCAACTGCCGGGTGATCATCAATGCTGACCAGGTACAGACGACCGAGCGAAGCATTTTCGCCGATATGGAGACTGCTTTTGCCCAGTTTCTCAATGACCGCAAGTGGACTAACGACGAGTACCTACCCGAAGAACGTATCAACTGTAATTTTATCCTGACCCTCGACCCAAATGAAACTCAACCAGGCCTGGGGAAATTCGGAGCCTCCGTCCAGATCCTCTCTTCAAGACCAGTTTATGGTACAGATTACGAAACAGTGGTCTTCAACTTTGCAGACAGAGACTGGGTGTTTGAATATTTTCAGTCTCAGCCGCTACAGTTCAATGAAAGTGCATTTCTCAACAACATCACTTCCCTCCTGGCCTATTATGCCTATGTAATTATTGGAGTAGATTACGATACCTTCAGTGAAATGGGTGGTACAAGATATTTTCAGCTGGCAAACCAGGTAGTGATCAACGCCCAGCAATCCGGTTACCCGGGATGGCAGCAGTTTAACAGCATTAGAAACAGATACTGGCTCACAGAAAACCTGCTGAGCACCACCTTTGAGCCCGTTCGAAAAGGGTATTACAGCTATCACATCAAGGGGCTTGACATTTTCATGGACAAACCCGAAGAAGCCAGAGGTAGTGTATTGACCAGCTTAAAGGGGCTACGAACAGCCAATCAATCACGACCCCGATCTATCCTCATCATCAGTTTCCTGGATGCCAAGGCAGAAGAAATAACCCAGATATTCAATGAAGGCAATCCTTCTCAGCAAAGGGAAGCGTATGAAATTCTTACAGCGCTGGATCCCAGCAGAAGCGATACTTTCAGGTCTATAATCGAGTAATCCATGAGCAAAAAACTTCTAAGGGTCAATTTTGATCAGTTAGATACGTGCATCAAAAACCAGGTCTGGTTAAACATCATTTTGGAAGACGGATCAGTCTATTTTGTGAAGCCTGTCAAGCACATTGCCAATATTTTGAAAGTACAAAATAAGATGGGACGAAAGATGAATGTACTTTTAACTCAAATTGATGAAATTTGGGCTGACGTAAAAGTCTCCTGACTTCATGATCAAAACTCTTTCGATAGCCAATTACGCCCTCATCCAGAAGCTTGAAATGCATCCCGCATCCGGCCTCAACATCATTACAGGTGAGACGGGAGCAGGAAAATCCATCATGCTGGGAGCAGTCGGTCTGCTTCTGGGTAATCGTGCAGATACNAGGGCGCTATATTCCGAAAGCGAAAAATGTGTGGTAGAAGGCACTTTTCTGATCAAAGAGTATCAACTAAAAGATCTCTTTGAAAGCAAAGACCTTGACTATGAAGATGAAACCATCATCAGAAGGGAAATAAGTCCTTCAGGCAAATCCCGGGCTTTCGTCAATGACATGCCTGTTACCCTGGATATCCTGAAAAAGATTGGAGAAAGACTGATGGACATTCATTCACAACATGAGGGATTGCAGCTGGGTCAAAACCTGTACCAGTTGGAAACACTTGACCTCTATGCCGGGAACGATGGGCTGAGGACAACCTACCAGCAGAAATTTGATGCGTATTCTCTAGCACTCAAGGAGTATAAAGAACTTGTATCATTCTCTCAGAGCAACGAAAAAGAGAGTGACTACAACCAGTTTCTATTCAATGAGCTGGAAGAAGCTAATCTAGACCCTGAAGAAAAGGATGCCCTTGAGAAGGAACTGGAAGTCCTTGAGCATGCCGAGGAAATCAAGACAAACCTAAATGGAGTTTCCCAGTTACTCGATGGCGAAGAGTTTAGCATTAACCAACAGTTGCAGCAATGTCTTTCACTGCTATCTGCTGTAAAAGGATACTCTACCACGCTGGAAGACCTCTACGAAAGGCTTTATAGCAACATGATCGATGCACGTGATATTGGCAATGAAATTGGCAGGGAGCAAGATGCTGTTGAGTTTGATCCTGAACGGACCCAGATTGTCAAGGATCGCCTTGACCTGATCTTTAGGCTGGAGTCAAAGCACAAAGTCAGTTCAATTGCTGAGCTGATTGATATTCGAGAAAAGCTTGGTAGACAATTGGAGTCCTTTCAAAACCTGGATGACAAGATCGCAAAAGCCAAATCTACACTTGAATCCGCTGAAAGTGCCATGTTAAAAGCCGGTAAAGCACTTTCTGAAAGTCGAAAAAGTCATAGCGGAGAGATGGCCAAAGCTATTGAGTCCATCATTCATAAGCTGGGCATATCCAATGGAGTGATACATTTTGAGATCAAAGATGCGACACCATCCACAACAGGTTTAGACCAGGTAGAAATGATGTTTTCCGCCAACAAAGGTGTACCTCCCAAAGAAATCAAGTTTGTTGCCTCCGGAGGTGAGTTCTCCCGGTTGATATTTGCCATCAAATACCTGATTGCGGATAAGACGGCCCTGCCTACTGTCATTTTTGATGAGATCGACACAGGAGTTTCCGGAGAAATCGTCCTGCAGATGATCTCCATGATGAAAACCATGTCTCAAAATCATCAGGTAATCGCCATCAGCCATCTTCCACAATTTGCTGCTGGTGGTGAGGCCCATTACTATGTGTACAAAGACCATTCATCAGATAAGTCAGTAAGCAGAATTAAGAAGCTGGAATCTGATGAACGGGTCATGGAAATCGCCAAGATGATAGGCGGTGACAATCCCTCCGAAGTAGCCATTAATAGTTCAAAGGAGCTGCTGGGTATATAACCAATAAATGTCTTTCTGTCACATTTCTAAATTAGTGGCTAAAAATCACTGGCATGCATTAGAGTTTGAAGTATCGGCAGTTTAAAAACCGGAATCCACTCTATGGCATTCATATTAAACCATTTTAAAGGCTGGTTTTCAACTCCATCCTATATTTTTACAAAAAATAAATAACACGATTTATGTCTCACCAATTACTTAAAGGAAAAAGAGGAATCATATCAGGTGCGTTGGATGAAAATTCAATCGCATGGCATGTAGCACAAAGAGCTTTTGAAGAAGGTGCAAAATTCACCCTTACCAATGCCCCAATTGCCCTGAGAATGGGTAAAATAAATGAATTGGCAGCTGCTTGTGAAACAGAAGTGATCCCGGCGGATGCTACCTCGACAGAAGATCTGGAAAACCTGTATACCAAGTCTACAGAACTATTAGGAGGTAAAGTAGATTTTGTATTGCATTCGATCGGTATGTCACCCAACATCCGAAAAGGTAAAGCTTACGGTGAGCTGAATTATGACTGGTATCAGAAATCGCTTGATATTTCCGGTCTGTCATTTCATAAGATGATGGCAGCGGCAGAAAAGCTGGATGCTATCAACGAATGGGGCTCTGTTGTTGGGCTTTCTTACATCGCAGCACAGAGAACTTTCCCATTTTATACCGACATGGCGGATGCCAAGGCATTGCTGGAGTCTATCGCAAGAGGCTACGGATACCGATTTGGTAAAGCCAAGAAAGTACGGGTAAATACCATCTCTCAGTCCCCTACTCCTACCACAGCAGGTGCGGGAATTGGCGGCTTTGACTCGTTTTTCGATTTCGCACAAAAGATGTCACCACTTGGCAATGCGTCTGCAGCTGATTGCGCCAACTATTGTATCTTCCTTTTCTCTGACCTGAGCCGAATGATCACTATGCAGAACCTTTTCCATGATGGTGGGTATTCCAGCACAGGAATCTCCGAAGAGGTAATTGAATTGATGAAAAAAGGATAGGAAAAATCAAGGGATGATTTCCTTTCCAAATGCCAAGGTCAACCTTGGCCTAAACATTTTGAGAAAAAGACCGGACGGGTATCATGACATCGAAAGTTGTCTTTTTCCCGTCCCTCTTACGGATGCCCTGGAGATCATTCTATCAGATCACTTCTCTTTTACCAATTCGGGATTGACAGTAGACCATAACAATGGTGACAATCTGTGCATCAAAGCTTATAACCTCATCCAATCAAGATGTGATATCCCTAAGGTAAACATGCACTTGCATAAGGTCATCCCGATGGGTGCGGGATTAGGGGGTGGTTCAGCCGACGCAGCCTTTACCCTCAAGATGCTCAATGACCTTTTTGAGTTGAGGATCAATACTGATCAATTAAAAGAATTTGCTTCAGAGCTCGGAAGTGATTGTCCTTTTTTTATTGACAACAAACCAGCATTGGCCACTGGAACAGGTACAGACCTCGCTCCAATATCACTAGATCTGAAAGGAAAATACCTGGCACTAGTCTTCCCGAATTTATCCATCAGTACAGCAGAAGCCTATGCCAATGTAAAGCCATCGGAACCTTCTGTAGAGCTAAGAGAAGCATTGACTCTGCCTGTTGCTAACTGGAAAGATCAAATAAAAAATGACTTTGAAGCCAGCATCTTTCCTAATTATCCCTTACTCGCTAAGCTTAAGGAAATCCTGTATGAGCAGGGAGCGAACTATGCTGCAATGAGTGGCTCCGGTTCTACTTTGTTTGGCCTCTTTGATCATAAACCCGTTCTTTCGATTCGTGAAGAAGGGGTGGTAGTTAAAGAGTTTGAGCTGTAGCATTAAAGGAACCATTGTCTTGTTGAACCATTAAGAAATTAAGGGCATTTAGTTGGGGAATTGCTTATTTATAGCCAGGATTAGATATTGATTTTTTTAATGAATGGTGGACCCAATGTTTCTTTTGAACCATTAAGACATTGAGGGCATTGAGTTAGGCTGTACTAAATACTTCTCAATTAGTTAGGACTCTAAAAGAACGCAATAAAGAGATTGTTGTAACCTTGATTTCTAAACCATTGAGGCATTAAGATCATTTAGTTGGGAAATGACTTATTGATAGCCAGGATTAGATATTGATTTTTGATGAATGGAGGACCGAATGTTTCTTTTGAGGCATTGAGTTGGGTTGTACTAATATACTTCTCAATTAGTAGAACTCTAAAGGAACACAATAAAGAGATCGTTGTAACCTTGATTTCTAAACCATTGAGGCATTAAGATCATTTAGTTGAGAAATGACTTATTGATAACCAGGATTAGATATTTTATTTTCAGGCATTAACGTACAACTTGTCACAAATAATCAATCTATGTAAGGGACATACAACCAAGAGCACCTGATTCCTGTATTCTGTCTCCAACACTCTCAGGAAACCTTCACCGCTGTCCCACTGGCAGTCACCATCAGCATTCCTCCATCCCGGCCCATGTTTTCATAGTCCAGGTCAACGCCAAGGATAGCATTGGCTCCAAGTTGTCTGGCATTTTCCTGCATCTCTTTGATGGCGATATCTTTGGCTTGCCGCAGAGATTTTTCATAGACTCCTGAGCGACCGCCAATCACATCTGTGATGCTTGCGAATATATCTTTGAAAATATTGGCACCGATAATCGCCTCACCAGTGACGATACCCATGTATTCATTGACTTGCTTTCCTTCGATGTTGTGAGTTGTAGTTGTGATCATAATTGTTAAAAGAGATTTTTAATATGCATACGCACCAAAGTGAAAATTGATTTGAGCTGAGGTTAAAAATCCATTAATTATCTGAATTTAGTTGGGCTTAGAACTGATAGCCCAAAGTCACTATTGGCAATGTCTCCTCCTCGGAGAACGCCAGATGGAATGTAGCCAGTATACGGTTCAATGGCGCCAGCCACACACCAAAACCTTTGCTACTATGCCATTCATCGCTGGTCTCACCAGCGTACCACACACGACCAATGTCATGAAACCCTACAATACCAATTCCCATAGGGAGGAAATAAGTCTTCACATTGATCAGGTGAATTCTAAGATCCGTCGAATTGTAAAAAGATGTGTTTCCAATAAACCTGTTTCGCCTGTAACCCCTCACCTGTCTTTGACCTATCGAAGCAGTGTTGTAAAAAGTGGCCTCTCCTATCAGATGCTCCACACCCACCATGCTGGCTACTACGATTTTTTTGGGAGGATAAAGAGGCACATAGATCCCAAATGATCCACTCATCCGGGTAAAATTCTCTGAATCATCATTCATACCATAATACTTTGTAAAGGACAGGTCAGATTTTACACCCTTGGAAGGAATAAATGCGTTGTCCCTGGTATCGAGGTTAAGTTCTGTTTTAAAACCCAAGAAATGATAACTGTCATCAAGTGTTGTCGCATCCACACCACTTGCCGGATCCCCGATAAACTTATTGCTTGCCGTTTCATCCAACCCGAATGAGAGATGTTGTATCCCAAACTCAAAATTACCAGAGACACCCAGCGACTGACCCAGTCCAAGGAATGTATTGGACCTGTTGTACCTCACCCGATAAAAATCGATTGGATCATCAAAAGATGCCGCTATACCTTCACCCTCAAAATCAAAATCAGTTCCATTGCCGAAACCAAAGAAATTGGAAACACTGTAAGGCTGCTGTAAAGAAAGATCAGCTACCAAATCCCATTGGCCTACCACATCCGTAAAGACACCAGCATAATTCAAATTGATGGCTCCTGTAGCAAATGCAGCATTACCCGTCAGCTGATGCTTTTGCTCAAACGGATCTTTGCGCCATCCTTCTTTGGTGTAGATAAAACCTGCCCCTAAAAACAAACCATCATCTTTATTGAATTGAATATTCAATAGTGGGACGAACTTATCATATTCAAAGGCTGTACGGTCATAAAAATTCACTCCCGGCTTATCACTTAGCCTGGATTTTACTGATTCGGATCCGGTCAGTTTGGTATCCCTTGTGTCGTATACCAGCGTACTTTTCCTACTTCTCCCGGATGAAGAAGCATCAATCTCATCATCATCATCACCTCCGATGATCCTGATCTTCATTTGGCCAGGCACATCGCCATTTACCTCAAACACGTCCTCCCCATCCAGTCCATACAAACGAATCTCCTTAGTTTCATTAGCATGAAAGGTCCTTTGATAAATCACCTGTTCAAGCTCTCCATCTTTCTTTCGCTTGTGGACAGTGACCTTGACTTCATGGGGATTAAGACGCTCAACAAGAAAATACTCATGCTTGTCTGTACCCACAACTTCCACCTCTTTTGAGATAAAGAGGTAATGTATCCTGGCAAATCGTTCCATGTCAGACAGCCGGGCTTTAAGCACCTTGATTGTGCCTTCAGCAGATTGTGCCCGGATGGTGTCTGGCCAGGCATCAAATGCATGTCGGAAAACTTCTTCGGTCAGGTTGGCTTGTAAAAAATCTATTTCCTGCTGCCAGGCATCCCACTCAAGACCATTTAAGAATGTCCTGTCGAAGAACCTGGCACTGGTATTAAATCCCGGGGGATAATCCATTTTTTCATCAAACCCTTCGGTATTAGGAAGCACAAATCGTCTTGCTACAAACCACCCTACCAAACCTTCATTGACAAAAAAGGCCTGATCACGATCCCTGGGTATTGGTCTCCAGAGATGTCCCTGAGGCTCCAAATCTCGCCTCACCCATCTCCACTGGTCTTCATGTCTGTCCCAGTCACCAATGAGCATATCAAAAAGCCTGCTTCTTAATGCAAAAGGCTGATCTACTTTTTCATCATTGTCATCACGGAGTTCCTGGATCAGATCAGGAGTACCTTTTACATCCTCTCCTTCTCCGTCAAAGTAATTTTCCGCTATTTCATCAGTGGGTCGCTCCTCGTATAGGACAGGTAATCCCGCAAAAGTCTCCCTGTACTTACCAAACCGCGGATCATCCGGCACATATACCAGCCTGGGATTTGTATGATAAATACCAGCCGCATCAGCCAGCACAGGTATCGCAAAAGCTCCGTATGGATTGGCAGCGGATATCTGATCTTGTAGAATATCTCCGGCGATGGTCGATTGAAGGATGTCAGGTAATAACTTCTCTGTGTATTTCTCCAGGGACCTCAAAACAAACTGTCGCTCATCTGAAGCCTCCAATCTGAGTGATTTCGTCTGATTACCTCCACCAAGCTTTACAATCTCAAGTCCACCCTGCTCCTTTCCTATATCAAACACCGGCATCTCAACAGGAGTGGCCCAAACATCCCGATAGTTTTGTCCTAACCAAAAATAATGAGCCTTCCCAAAGCCATAGTACTGGTTGCTAATTAGTGAGACGACCGAGGTTTCATCAAGCTTAAAATCTAACAGATCTTCATCAGTCACCACTTTTTTGGAATATATCGATTTGTTGAATGCTATGTTTCTGGCCTGGCTATCAAAAAAGCTCAGGTTGACTTCTCCGTTTCGGAAGTAATGAAGTTTTGCAAATCCTGTTGTACTTGCAGCAAACCGAGACCCTCTGCCGGTGGTCACATAGGAAGTTTTTGAGCCCGAACCACTCGTGATATAGTGGATGGAATCATCCATTATATATTGGAGAGAATGCTCATGACCATTGACATAAACGACGTTTTTGGTCGTTTCCAACACATCCCGGATCTCATCCCGGATCACCTGATATTTTGGGTGAGATATATCCTGTCTGATACCAAATGTCATACGATAAACAGGGTTGATACTACCGATTACGGGAAGAGGGAGCCAGATCTTTGGCTTGGAGATATCTGTAAGCGGAAATATGTGAGAACGCAACGGAAATCTACCACCGTGTGCGCCATAGCTATAGATAGGATGGTGTGCTGCCACAATGATATTTTTTTCGCTGTGGTCATTGATAAGGTCTCGCAGCTGAGCCACCACTTCCACTATTGAAGATGCCGCATATTCATTGGCTCCATCCGGAGTGTCATAAGGATGCAACAAATATTGCGTGTCTAATATCAGGACAACAAGTTCATCAGAGATCACCAACTCGACAGGTCCCGGACACCCGTTGCGAGGATAAAAAATAGTAGGATCGTTGAAATAGGAATCTATATAGTCCTGCATCTCCATCAGGTACTCTTTCCCCTTTTTGCCTGCACTTTGCCAATCGTGATTTCCTGGCAGCATGATCACCTTCCCCTTGAAGGATTTCATCACCTCCAGGCTGGCATTGAGCTTTTTCTCCATCTCGCCTCGTAATGCATCTTCTTTGGGGGGAAGACCTTTGGGATAAAGGTTATCACCGAGAAAGATCATCACATCCTCCGGGCCAGCCTGGGCACTTACCTCTTTCAGGTAATCCAGGGTAGCATCATTGGGAAAGCGAGGCTCCCCTGCATCCCCAATTAGAAACACCTCAGTTTCCTGACCAAACAAGAAGAATGGAAAGCACACGATCAAAAGAATTAACCTCATCTGGTCTCTGGTTTAAATGATAATATCCGGCCTGGTCCATCCACACCTTCAGAGCTGATCCACATATCACCTGCAGGACTAAAGGTGATACCTTCAGGCTGTTCCAGTAGCTTCGCTGGGATTGAATACGTGGCCTTAATATTTTTCCGCTGATCTATTACCACAATCATCTTTCCAACAGAAGCCAGGATATAGAAATTATTATCTAACGGATTTAATGCAATGGCTGAGGGTTTGACTTCTATTCTCTCTTCATCGTATTTGAAGTCCCTGTATTCCTCAAAAAAAGTTTTCAGCTTTTTGCTCGTAAGTAAATAAAACGGGTCACGTTTCATTGATTTTGTGGCAAGCTCAAATGAATAAACGTTCCAGCCTTCAGTTTTCTCACCATCCAGGTCTCTCTTCTCTTTGCAGGTAATCAGCAAGCTCTCCGAATCAGGATCAAAGCCAAGCCCCTCTGTATCATTTTTGATACTTAATGGATTTTCATATTTCGTGGCCTCTTTTGCACCTGCTTCCGAATAATGGAACTGGAAAACATCTCCATCACTTTCCAATACAAATACTGAATCCAAATAGTAGAGTATATCTTCATAGTCACCACTCCCGGAAAACTTCCATTCTGAAACCAGGTCCCTCAATTTCAGGTCATAATGATAAACATGGCCTGTCTCATCTTCCACACAGATCAAATGATTGGGTGCCACATAGCTGATCCCTGATATTTCCTCTAACTTATTAGGCATTAGGTGAGTTTCTGATGGACGGTTTAGATCATAAAAATATTGTACTCCCTCTAAAATGGTAAATAAACTGTCAACTCTGTCGTTAGGCGAATAGAAATGACAACCGGGAGAGACATACAACAGGAATGTCCCAATCAGTAAGAAGCAGGAATTTGAAGCAAAATTTCTAATCATCAGAGTGATTATGACAGATTCGTGTGCTAAGAAAGATAAAATTGGTATTTTACAAACTTCATCTCAAGATTAATGTCAAAAGAAAGATCAGCAATTCTTAATGAAGCCCAAAGCTATGCTCAACAGATCCTGAAAAATCAGCTACCCGAAAGCCTGGTATATCATTCTTTTGAGCATACCAGACATGTGGCAGAGGCAGTCATTGAAATAGCCAATCACTCTGACGTAACTGATGAGGAGATGGAAATTTTGGAACTGGCAGCCTGGTTTCATGATCTGGGATATGTAAGTACCATCAGCAATCATGAAGAAAAGAGTGTAGAGATCACGAGAGCGTTTTTATCCGAAAAAAACTACCCTCAAAATAAGATCGATAGTGTGATAGGCTGTATCATGGCCACTAAAATGCCTCAGTCGCCAAAAAATAAGCTTGAAGAAATTATCTGCGATGCTGATTTGCTACACCTGGCTAATGAAAAATACTGTGAAATATCAGAACTCCTTCAGATAGAGTTGGAGCAGGTACATGGGAAAGAAATAAGGGATGAAGATTGGTATCTAAACAATAAAAATTTCATTGAAAATCATGAATTTTTTACATCATACGCCAGGGACAACTATACCGATAAAGTCAGGAAAAATCTCGAAATTGTCAATCAAAAAATTAAAAGAATGAGTGGTGAAAAAGACGAAGAAGTCGTTGCCCTCGAAAAGAAGGTCAAGAAGCTTAAAAAGAAAGTAAAAGATGTGAAGGAGATCAAGCCGACACGTGGTATCGAAACCATGTTCAGGCTGACTTCATCCAACCATCTTGAACTAAGTGCCATGGCAGATACCAAGGCCAACATCATGATATCGGTGAATTCGATCATCTTGTCGGTGCTGGTTTCGGTATTATTTAGAAAACTGGAGGAATACCCCCATCTGATCCTACCTGCTATCATCATGACTGTAGTATGTCTGTCAACCATCGTGTTTGCTATACTGGCCACAAGACCCAATGTTTCGAAAGGAACATTTACCGAAGAAGACATTCACAAGAAGAGGACCAACCTGCTCTTCTTTGGCAACTTTCATAAAATGAAAATGGACCAGTATGAATGGGCTATGAAAGAAATGATGCAGGACGCGGACTATCTCTATTCCAGTCTTATCAGGGACATCTATTTGTTAGGGGTGGTATTGGGTAAAAAGTATCGCCTTCTACGAATCTCTTATACCATCTTTATGTTTGGATTTGTGGTAGCCGTACTCTCTTTTATGTTTGCTGAAGCCGTATTAAAGGCACCCGCTCCTTACTGAATCAGTTGAGCTTCCTGATATATTCATAAGCATCCATCTGGGCTCTTCCCGGTTTCTTCCCGGTTTTTATTTTCAGGTTATTCATTTTACTATCCAGTACGACCGCCTTTATGTTGTCTTTTAACTGGATCTGTAAAAGATCCTTTACCTGCTTTTTAATATGTTCCTGGTTAACCGGGAATGTAACTTCTACCCTTCGGTGCAAATTCCGGGTCATCCAGTCAGAAGATCCCATATACAGCTCCTCCTCCCCTCCATTCAGGAATGAAAAAATGCGGGCATGTTCGAGATAACGATCTACCACCCTCACCACACGGATCCCATAAGTATCAGGTATCAGACAACAGATACTCCTTACAATCAATGTCACACGAACTCCTGCCTTAGCTGCCTCATACAGTTTTTCGATCAGAACGGACTCCTCCAGGTTATTCAACTTGATGATGATCTCCGCAGGCAAACCATTCGAATGGTTATCTATTTCCCGCTGAATCAAAGCAGCAAAACGATCAGGTGCTCCAAACTGTGAAACAATCAAATGCTTGAAATCTGAAGGCTTTTTCTTGCTGTTCAAAAAGTCAAATACCTGCTTCAACTCTTTATTCATATCAGGGTTGATTGTAAGCAAACTATGATCGCAGTAAATCTTGGCCGTACCCTCGTTCAAGTTGCCTGTTCCATAGAACCCGAAGTAGGTGGTGGTCCCATCTTCACCCTTCATGGTGATTAGGGCAGCTTTGGCGTGGACTTTAAGTCCAGGTATACTATAATGAATATTGATCCCAGCGGCTTCCATCTTCCGAGCCCATAGCAGGTTGTTTTCTTCATCAAACCTGGCTTTCACCTCCATAAAGACATTCACTTTCTTCCCATTGTTAGCCGCACTGATCAGGGCCTCCCCGATCATGCTATTCTCCGCCATTCTGTAGAATGTCACATCGATCTTCCTGACATCCGGATGAATAGCCGCCTCATTGAAAAAGCGAAGGATGTAATTATATGACTGGTACGGAAAATGCAGGATCTGATCCTGCTCTTTGATCGACTCAAATAATGAGTTTCTGGCATCCAGCATCTTGTTGGGTATTGGCGCCTGTTTTTCATATTCCAGTCCTGAAATTGAACTGGATACCTGGAAAAAATCATTCAGGTTATGATATCTGCCTCCGGCGTACAGATCTGCCTCATTTAAATCAAGTACGTTCACAAGTTGAGAAAGCAATTCTTCCGGCATGGAAGAATCATACAAAAAGCGCGACGGAACCCCAAGATTCCGTTTTTGAATCTGTTTTTCTATCTTTTGAACGAGATCTCCCTCGTATTCATCATCAATCTGCAGGTCAGCATCCTTGTTGAGCTTTATGCTATAACAACCTTCGACTAAATGACCGGGAAAAACCATCTCAAGATTGTTTCTGATAATATCGTCGATGAAATAAACACTGGTTGGTTGCTTGCTTTTAAGGGTATGAAATCTGGATACCTTATTGGATGGAATATTTAAGATAAAATTGATTTTCTCACCAGACTTTACAGTAGAAACCACAAAATACAAGGCACGATTGTCGAGGAAAAGCGATTTCTTCTTCAGCTGTTGAATCCTCAGATATCCCATCAGCTTGATCTTGAAAAATGTATTCAGGTCGACCTGATGAGTGACAGGAATCCTGCCCGTATAATTGATGCTTAATCCCCTTGTCTTAAGTTCTCTAAGTATTTTGCTCAGTACCTTTCCATATACTTTTAGCTGTGCCCCCACTTCTTTTTGTATCTGCTGCAGAAGACTCTCAGGTTCGATGTCAATTTTTTTATTGATCTTCTTTTTATCAATTTCAACGAGCCTTCTGAGATTTGCCACTCGCACACGAAAAAATTCATCGAGATTTGAAGAAAAAATGGCTACAAATCTCAGTCGCTCCACCAGCGGGACTGTGGAGTCATCTGCTTCAAGTAATACACGATAATTAAAAGATAACCAGCTTAAGTCCCGGTCGAACAGTAGTTTTTTACTCATATGATCTGAACAATTGTAATTTCCTCGTCTATCCCTTTGAGCTTGTAGGATGACTTGGACTTGTAATCTCCGATTTCACTGGCTAATAAATGATATAATTCACCAGACATCAGCAAGGTACTATTTAATTCTTTGTTAAACTGTTCAATTCGAGAAGCAACAATAACGGCCTTCCCTGAAATGGATAGCTGTTTTCTTGTATCTGTTCCAATATTTCCCACCAGCACTTCTCCAATATGCATACCTATTCCCACATCCAGAAGTTGATGTTCATTGTTTTCCTTTCTGAATCGTTCTACAAACTTCAGAATGGATTTAACCGAGTGCCAGGCATATTGGGGATGTTGATTATCAATCTCAGGAACACCAAAGGTCGCCATTAAACCATCACCCATGATTTGATTGACAATTCCTTTGTGATCATTGATAATCTGGAGGATGGGTGCAAAAAAACGGTTTTGAAATTCATTAACTTCCTCAGGTGACAGGTGCTGAACCTTTTCTGTAAAATCCCGAATATCCAAAAACACCAAAACAGCTTCCAATCTGGCTGTATAATCCTTTTTTTCCTTAAGCACCCTCACTAGTTGAGGAGATATCTGCTGATTGAACAACCCCTCTATCTCCTCTTTTTCCTGCATGTGTTGATGAGTGGCACCTAATCTTTTTCTCAACTCCTGAGCTACTAACCCCGCACAGACACCTGCTATGATATATACTGCAGCTCTCACATAAAATATAAATATCGGTAGGTTGTAGGTCATGGAGTATACATTAGTCACCCAATAGGTATATGCAGCATAAAATACTCCCACAAGCAGCCCCATCACCGCACTAATCCAGAAGTTTAAGTGCATTGATGATACAATGATCAAAACAAAGTACATAAATGTTGCGGGAGAGTCTAAAAAGTAAGCGGATTGCTCTTCCAGTGCTACAACCACCAACCACAGTGATGGGACCATCACTTCCATCCCCATGGTGAACCAAAAGTATCGTTTGGTTAGTCTTCTGCCCAACTTTGCAGCCCTGATAACCCAGGACCTGGAAAGAAAGATAAATCCAACCATAATCAATATGGCAGCCATCAGAGTGACGTAGGACCGATCATTTTCAAAGGTGATCTTCAGCTCCTCTAACTGAAACAACCTTACGATAATGGTGATAATAAACCCGGTCACCAAAACCCCAATAAATACCTCAAGTCTTTTTTTCTCTGACTTGATGATTTCAGAACTAAGGAACGGGTCTAACATGCAACGAAAATAATGAAATGGAAGCGTTTTAATAACGGAAAAAATATCATCGAAGGTTAAACCAAAAGCAGTTCAGCCTTCTTTTGTGACACCTCTAAATACTTAAGAATAAATATTTGTGTAATTTATTTAACACAATAAATGCCTTTTTAATGGTATTCTAGATACATTTTAAGATTTAGTGTATTTTTTGTTTAACTTTTTTATGTTAATAGTTAAACATTTTAATTCATCATGCAGTTTGGGTCTTTGAATTAACATCAAAATCAGATTCACAACTAAACTGAGTGACCATGAAAAAAACAGTATTAAAAAAAATCAATGTGCAATTGCTGGTCTTACTGGCAATGGCAGCGTCTCTTCTCACAATATCCGCGTGTAATGACGACAATGACATGGACGATATGGGTCCAGATGAAAATATCGTTGAACTGGCAGAGGGAACTCCATCTCTGAGTACGCTGGTATCAGCAATTGTTGCGGCTGACCTGACAGCAACACTGGAAGGTGACGGACCTTTCACCGTTTTTGCTCCGACCAATGACGCCTTCAACGGCTTACCTGCAGGTGTTCTTGATTATTTACTGGACAATCCTGCAGAATTGGCTGCAGTTCTTCAATACCATGTAGTGAGTGGAAAGGTTCTTTCAACAGACCTTTCCAGTGGCACGGTAGCCACTTTAAATGGAAACATAGAGGTAAATGTGAGTTCAGGAGTCACAATAAATAGCACAGCCAATGTCATCACAGCAGATGTGGAAGCCACCAATGGTGTAGTTCATATCATAGATGAAGTATTGATTCCGGAAGGATTTGAGCTTCCACCAACGGAGGACATCATAGAACTGGCTCAGGGAACATCAACCCTTAGTACTTTGGTGACAGCTATTACGACAGCAGATTTGGTTGCAACTTTACAGGGTGACGGACCTTTCACCGTATTTGCTCCAACAAATGAAGCTTTTGAAAACCTACCTGATGGTGTGTTGGATTATCTCCTCGAAAATCCAACAGAACTAGCTGGTATCTTACAATATCATGTAGTTTCTGGATCCGTGCTATCAACAGACCTTTCAACCGGAGCCGTAGCCACTTTGAATGGCGACATAAATGTTGATGTGAGTGCCGGTGTAGTGATCAATGGATCTGCATCCGTAGTGACTGCCGACATTCAGGCTACCAATGGGATAGTCCATATTATTGATGAAGTCTTGATTCCTGAAGGTTTCGAGGTGCCTAAAACTATTGTAGAATTGGCCTCTGAAACTGAAGATTTAAGCACATTAGTTACCGCACTCACACTATTCCCTGATCTGGTTTCTACCCTAGAAGGTGATGGCACATTCACTGTATTTGCTCCAACCAATGAAGCTTTTGCAGGTTTATTGGCGGCAATTGGACAGACTGATCTGAATGATATACCTGAATCTGTTGTAAGATCACTTCTAGAATATCATGTGATCTCTTCTGCAGCTTTGATGTCTACAGACCTTTCTAATGGACAGACCGCAGAGACAGTCAATGGTGAAAATATCACGGTGGCAATCGATGGTAGTGATGTGTTTATAAGTGATTCCAAGGTACTCACAGCAAACGTTGAAGCCAGCAATGGTGTAGTACATATTGTGGAAAATGTGATGGTACCGCCATCCATTCTTCCGGTAGTGGGCACCATTGTAGCTCCTGCATATTTCAACAAAGACTTCTCAACACTGATTGCTGCTGTAGAAGCCGCTGATGAAGATATCCTGTCAGTATTGTTAGGCACAGGAACAGGTGATGGTCTGACTTTATTTGCTCCCACAAATGCTGCCTTTGAAGCTGCTGGCATCACCAGTCTACCTGACGGAGCGACACTCAGTGCGGTATTGAAGTACCATGTTGTGGATGGTACGGTATTTGCCGCTGATTTGCCAACGACAGGGGCCGGTGCCTCAGCTATCGAATCATTGGGAGGAACATTCTACCTTTCAAATAAAGGAACCGGAGCTGGTGTGTTTATCAATGGCAGCACTCAGGTGACTGTAACAGACATTCAGGGTAGCAATGGAGTAGTTCATGTAATTGACAGGACGATACTTCCTCCGTCCAACAATATTGTAGAGATCGCACAAAGTTTTGATCCTGATGAATTCACTCAGTTGGTGGCCGCAGTAGCCAGAACCAGCGGTGAAGCCACTGACTTACTGGCTGCCCTATCAGGAGATGGTGATTTCACTGTTTTTGCCCCTACGGATGCAGCATTCCAGGCACTATTAGATACTGATGCAAGCTGGAACACGGTGAATGACATACCGCTAGCCACTTTGACTGCTGTACTACAGCATCACGTTGTCGCTTCGGCAAGAGTATTTTCTTCAGACCTGGCAACTGGTGCTGCTACTACCTTAAATGGTGATGTGAACATCGATGCTACTGCTGGGACAATTACAGATGGCTCAGGTGCCGCAGCAAACCTTAGCAGTGATGCTTCATTGCTCAACGTGCTGGCCACCAATGGAGTGATCCATGTCATAGATAAGGTCTTATTACCATAAGTGTTTTTTGAATGTGGATTGAAAAGCCTGGTTCTGTAGAATCAGGCTTTTTTTTTATCTGGGAACTGTATTATAAAGAAGGAGTCCCACACCTGTAAAAACGATATTAGGGATCCAAACAGCCAACAGGGGATCCATTGANCCGGCTTCCGCAATAGCTTTAGCTAACACAAAGGCGATGACAAAGGCAAATGCAATAATAAACCCCAGAGCTATCTGGTACCCTGTCCCCTGACGGCTTTTCTTAGCCGATACGATCAACCCTATAAAACACAGGATAAGCACTGTAAAAGGCTGCATGAACCTAATGTATTTTTCGATCTGATAGATCTGTACATCATCTGCACCTCTGGATTTTTGCAACTCGATATAATCATTCAACTCAGGCAGTGTGAGGGTCTCCCAAAGGCGTTCTTTATTCTTAAAATCTGCCGGAGACAAATTAAGTAAGGTATCCAGCTCCCTTCCTTCTGTTAGAACCTCGCCCTCTTCAACCAGAACCCGGTGTTCCCAATCCATCAGGGTCCATTTTCCCGATGTGGAATCCCACTTGATCCGGGTAGCGCTGAGTTTTTCCTTCAACTCCTCCTCCACTATCTTTTCAAGTGTCACAGAATAGCCCACATCACTCCGGTTATTGTATCTGTTGATATAGATGTAGCTTTCTTCTCCCACCTTAAAATGTATATCCCGATCACTGAAATAGAAGGGCCTGTTGAGGTATTCTAACTCAAATGGGATCCTGAATTTGTTACCATCAGGAATTACATAGTTGATCAGGAAGAAGCTACTGATAGCGATCAAAGTAGCTCCGACAAAGTACGGAAACATCATCCTTCTAAAGCTTACTCCTGAAGCCAGGATAGCGATTACCTCCGTTTTGGCTGCCATCTTAGCTGTTATGAATACGGTTGCAATGAATGATGTAATAGGTGTGAGCAGAATGGCAAAGTAGGGAATGAACGTGAGGTAGTAATGAAGTATCAGCTTAGGCGACACCTCATGCTTGATGAACTTATCGTTTTTTTCCGTGAAGTCAATGATACAAATGATCAACACCAGGATGACCATCACAAACACAAAGGTTGTGAGCATCTTTTTGAGTATGTATCGATCAATCTTCTTCATTACAGCTTTGTAGATACAGTCTTGGCCATTTTATTTTTCCATGACGCAAAATCTCCTTCCATGATTTTATTTCTGGCCTGACCAACCAACCATAGATAAAACGTAAGATTCTGCAAGGTAGCTATTTGAGCTCCAAGAATTTCATTACTCAGAATAAGATGCCTCAGATAAGCTTTGCTGTAAAATGTACTGCTGTATCCTCCTATTTGTGGGTCGATCGCCGAATAATCAGATTTCCATTTTTCATTTCTGATATTGATGATCCCCTGACTGGTAAACATCATACCGTTTCTGGCATTTCTGGTTGGCATTACACAGTCAAACATATCTACACCTAAAGCAATGCATTCCAGGATATTTTCCGGTGTCCCTACACCCATTAAGTAACGTGGCTTGTCTCTGGGAAGTATGTCACAGACCAGTGAAGTCATCGCATACATGTCTTCATGAGGCTCTCCTACTGAAAGACCTCCTATTGCGTTCCCCTCACAGTTTTTCTCCGATATCACGGTAGCACTTTGCTCCCTCAGGTCCGGGTATGTACTTCCCTGCACAATGGGAAATAAAGTCTGAGCATACCCGTAATGCTCAGTAGTGCTGTTAAAATGATTGATACACCTGTCCAGCCACCGGTGTGTCATATGCATAGACCTTTCAGCATAATCTTTATCACATGGATAAGGTGTACATTCATCAAAGGCCATGATAATATCAGCCCCGATTGTCCGCTGGATATCCATTACATTTTCTGGAGTAAATGTATGGCGAGACCCATCGATGTGCGATTGAAAAATAACGCCCTCCTCAGTGATCTTTCGATTGTCTCCTAAAGAATAAACCTGGTATCCGCCACTGTCCGTCAGAATAGGACCATCCCAGCCATTAAACTTATGCAGGCCACCTGCTTCTCTGATAATATCCAGACCCGGTCTTAAATACAGATGATAAGTGTTGCCCAGGATAATCTGCGCATGAATATCTTCCTTCAACTCCCGCTGATGGACCGCTTTTACCGTGCCGGCCGTACCCACTGGCATGAATATAGGTGTTTGAATCTTGCCATGGGCCGTCTCAATCGTTCCGGCTCTGGCACCAGATTTTGCATCAGTCTTTTCCAGCTTAAATTTCATCGGGGGCAAAAATAGCCACCTCAGCTAAGAGAGAGACCGACTGCCCGGAATATTATCAAAATTTGGTTCGGATCTGTTTTCAGAATTTCCGCTAAATTCCCGACCTATGCTTATTCCGGTTTTTTATATCCTGACAGGAATTCAATTGATCCATCTGATCAGATTATTCACCCCTATCAGCAAGCATAGCGTATCCAATAACCCATCCCGACTTCCATTTACCGTCATCGTTGCGGCTAAAAATGAACTATCGAACCTAAAAGAGTTACTCCCATTGATCCTGACTCAAAAGTACCCGGATTTCGAAGTCATCATTGCATTGGATCGCTGCACTGATGAAAGCGCAGCGTACCTCGACAAACTCAGGACCCGTGAACCAAAACTGCATTACCTGGACATCCAGGATGTGCCTGCCGGTTTTAACGGAAAAAAATATGCGTTGACTCAGGCAATAAACACAGCCAGGCACGAATGGCTCTTATTCACAGATGCAGACTGCAGACCTGCTTCACCCTATTGGATTGAAAGCTTCGCAAAATCCATTACAGCAAACTCATCAATCCTATTGGGAGTAAGTCCTTATAACCAGAAGTCTAACCTACTGAATAAGTTTATCCAATATGAGACGACCTATACTGCCATGAAATACATTTCTGCAGCTATTAGTATAAACCCTTTTATGGCGGTAGGTAGAAACTTCGCTTATAAAAAATCGTTGTTTCTATCAAAGAATGGTTATGCTCCCTTTGAAGGAGTAGTCGGTGGTGACGATGACCTGTTCATTCAGAAATATGCAAATAGTGACAATACCGAAGTTGTTATTCAGGAAAACGGTATCACCTACTCAGAACCCAAAAACAATTTACCTGATTACCTGATGCAAAAGACCAGGCATCTTCATGTGGGGAAACTTTATAAGCAGAAAAATGTTCATATCTATTGGGCCACCACACACGGGTTGTTATGGCTATGTTTTATATATTTGGTCCTCGCTCAACCCATAAACATTGGAGTGATTTCGACGTTCATATTGTTGATACTTATAAAAGGGCTTATTTTCAATCTGTCGTCACGTAAGATGGGGTATAATTATAATCCCCTTTATTTACCAATATCAGATCTAATTTATGGAGTTTTGTATCCGTTTGTTGGAATCAGGGCGTTGTTACTTAGAAAGGTCAAATGGAAGTAAACCGGCAATTTTCAGATAAGGCACTCAAAGACTTTAGTCTCATCGACAAAGCTACCCTGGAGGATGATGAATCCGCCTTCGCAGAGTTGATGGACCGATACAAAAAACCGGTATACCACATGATCCTGAAGATGGTAAGAAATGTGGATGATGCCGAGGACCTCACCATTGAGGCTTTTGCCAAGGCTTTCAAAAACCTTAAACGGTTCAAAAAAGACTATACCTTCAGTACCTGGTTGTTCAGAATCGCCACGAATAATGCCATTGATTTTATCCGGAAGAAAAAGCTGGAGACCTATAGTCTCAACACATCTTTTTCTGATGACAATGGCGAATCAGTGAATATTGATGTGGAAGACCGGAATCTAACACCCGACGAAGAAACGATCAATACACAAAAGATAGAGCTCGTCAGGATGTTTGTCACCAAGCTCCCACCAAAGTATCAGCGATTGGTAAAGCTTCGCTATTTCGATGAACTATCTTATGAGGAAATTGCCATCGAACTTGATGCTCCCCTGGGTACAGTGAAAGCACAGCTTCACAGGGCCCGTGAACTGATGTACGACCTGCTCAAAGACAAGAAAAAACACATTTGATCAGTTGAGCCTTTCTTTGATCACCAAATATTTTCCGAACCTGTCTGATACCCAAAAGGACCAATTTCAGCAGTTGCAATCTCTCTATCAGGAATGGAACGACCAGATCAACGTGATTTCCAGAAAAGACATAGAACACCTTTACGAAAGGCATGTATTACATAGTCTGGCTATTGCAAAGTACCAGGATTTTCTTCCCAATACGAAGATTCTAGATATTGGCACAGGTGGTGGTTTTCCAGGAATCCCGTTGGCCATCCTCTTCCCTGACAGTCATTTTCACCTGGTAGATTCTATCGGCAAGAAAATCAAGGTGGTTGAAGGTATTGCCATCGAACTCGGCCTTCAAAATGTAACTTATGCCCATGAACGAGCAGAAAAGATCAAAGACAAATTTGATTTTGTGGTGTCGAGAGCTGTAGCTCCGGCAAAAAAATTATACCAGTGGACCAATCAACTGATCAAACGAAATGCTGGTCTCTCGCAATCAAACGGGTTTCTCCTGCTCAAAGGTGGAGATCTAAAGGAAGAGTTGAAAGAACTGAAAAAACCTCATAGGCTTATTGATTTGCCTGACTATTTTGAAGAACCATTTTTCGAAACCAAAAAACTGGTTTTCATACCAGTATAAGAGAGGCGCACATCAAATTTCTGTTAGCTGATTTCATTTTATTGGATTTAGATTTATTTTTAATGCATCTAACTTATCAATTCAGAAAAATGAAGAAACAACCAATCATAACCATTCTCTTGCTTTTCCTGGCAACATGTTTTGCTCAGGCAAATGAAAGCACACCTATCGTGAATAAAGAAGTCAATACACGAGCTGAAATCATTGTAAACCGTGTAGAAGAGATCCGGGTGATGGATAAGTCAACTTTATCCAGGATAGAAAAAAAGGCCCTGAAGGAGGAGTTGAAAGACCTTAAGAAAGAAGCCAAAGAAATGGGTCTGGATTCGAGAGTTTCCATCTCTGTGGGTGCATTGATCATCATCATTCTGCTGTTGATCATCATCCTTTAAAAAAACATTTACACCCAGGTGAACCATCTCTCAAAAGGAGGTGGTTTTTCTTTATATAATGAAATCAAAAAAGATAGTTGTCTTGACCGGGGCTGGTATAAGTGCCGAAAGTGGATTAAAAACCTTTCGTGATGCCGGTGGCTTGTGGGAAGGTCATGATGTGATGGAAGTGGCTTCGGTCGAGGGTTGGAGAAGAAATCCCGCCCTGGTGCTCGATTTCTACAATCAACGCAGAAAACAGGCAATGTCTGCTCAACCCAATGCCGGTCACTTAGCATTAGCTCAGCTGGAGAAAGAGTTTGATGTAACCGTAGTCACTCAAAACATAGACACCCTACACGAACAGGCAGGAAGCACCCGGGTGATCCACCTGCATGGCAACCTTTTCCAATCCAAAAGCTCAGTGGATGACAATCTCATTTATGATATTGGAGAAAAAGAGATAAATGTGGGTGATAAATGCGAAAAAGGCTCTCAACTCCGGCCAAACATTGTGTGGTTTGGAGAAATGGTACCCATGATGGAAGTAGCAGCAGGGATAGCCGCTGAATCAGACATTTTTATGGTGGTTGGAACTTCTCTTGCCGTATATCCTGCTGCGAGTTTGATCGATTTTGTAAACCCTGAAACGCCTAAATATATCATTGACCCCAAAATACCTGAATTTTACGGCACCAATTTTTACTCATTCGAAGAAGTAGCGAGTACAGGAGTGAAAAAGGCCATCCAACACCTCAGAGATAATTTGATCTAAATGCTGTCTAAGAGATAAAGGTTCTAAACATGATTGATATCGAAAAACTAAAATACCCCGTTGGCAATTTCAGTTGGCCAACAGAGATCACACTGGCTGATCTGGATAAATGGATTTCCGAAATTGAAGCATTCCCCTCGCTTGTGAGCGCAGAGATGGGTGACTTACCCTCTGATGGACTGGATTGGCGATACCGACCGGATGGCTGGACCATCAGACAGGTCATTCACCATTGTGCTGATAGTCATTTCAATAGCTTTGTGAGATTTAAACTGGCTCTGACTGAGGACAACCCGACCATCAAACCCTATGAAGAATCGCTGTGGGCTAAACTACCTGATAGTTTGGGACCGATAGAATCCTCGCTTTCCATATTAACTGGACTGCATAAAAGATGGGTAGTCTTATTGCGAAGTTTGGATAGACAGTCACTTGGTGCCACCTATTTTCATCCGGAACAGAATGCGTCCAGAAGACTTGACGGAACCATCGGGCTATACGCGTGGCATTGCAATCACCATCTGGCACATATCAGGCAGGCAAAAGAGGCTCAGGGAAAATATAATTAAGCACTTGCGATGATCTTTTTGAGTTCATCATCCTGGGTTTTCCCAATGCCCAGCCAATCCATGGCGGACTTATACATCAGGTTTTCGTAGTCCTCACGATCCAGACCCAGTTCATCAATGAAGCTACCGATCTCCAGGTCACCTAGAGGGAACGGGTAATCCGACCCGACACATACTTTTTCCGAGCCAATCTTTTTCAGGATGTATTCAAACATCTCAGCATCGTGGGTCACACTGTCTACCCAGAATTTGCCCAGATATTCTTTTGGATTCACATTGTTGTGGACTGCCACAAGGTCTGGCCTACAGTTAAAACCGTGCTCTATTCTACCAAGAGTGGCTACAAAAGAGCCTCCACCATGAGCAAAGCAAACTCTGAGTTTCGGATATCTTTCGAAGACACCACCAAAAATCATTGAGGTGATGGCACGCGTGGTCTCAGCTGGCATTCCTACTAGCCAGGGCAGCCAGTATTTTTCCATATGCTCCTTCCCCATCATGTCCCATGGATGGACAAGAATTGCCATATTGAGTTTTTCACAGGCTTCGAAAAACTCAAAAAACCTTGGCTTACTTAGATTTTGATTATTGATATTCGAACCGATCTGTACACCCGGAAATCCAAGCTTATCCAACCGCTCAAGCTCCTGGATAGCCAGGTCCACATCCTGCATGGGTACGGTGCCCAGGCCTATATAATGCTCAGGGTATTTTTCAACCACCCCAGCCATATGATCATTGAGAAACATGGATAAATCCAGACAGTCCCTCGCATCTGCCCAATAGCTAAACATTACCGGAATGGTTGAGATCACCTGGATGTTTGTATGATACTTTTCATACTCCTTTATCCTCAGCTCCGGGTTCCAGCAATTGGCACTGATCTCTCTGAAAAATTTCCCACCTTTCATCATCAGGGCACTGTCTTTCTTATGGTGGAGCAGGCTAATAAAATCCCCATAACCAAACTTCTCTGTAAAATTTGGCAATTTGTCCGGGATGATATGCGTATGCATATCAATCTTCAATGGGGTATCTTCATGACCAGACATACTCAAATTTAGGGAATCTCAGTTGCAATGCTCGCGGATCATTGCACTGGCCTGAACCATTCCAAAATGATCTGCTCTTTCCAGGTAGTGGCAGGCATCCTGCTCACCTTTGAGCTCAAAGTGACACATCGCAGCGTTGTACCAGATCATGCCATTTGTACCGTCCACAGATAAGTACTGGTCGTAATAAGCCAGTGCATTTTTAAAATTCTTTTCGAAGAAATAGGTATTTCCAATCAGATATAAAGACTCAAATCTTTGTGGATTTATCCTCAAAGCCTGATTGAAGTCACTTCTTGCCGAAGCATGCTGATTCATTTTAATCTTTGTTCTTCCCCTGTTGATCAATGACAGATCATCATCAGGATTAATCTTCAGGGCCTTGTCCAAATAATTACGAGCAGACTGGTAATTACCCTTCTCCATCTCCCGGGATGCCAGCAGTCCTAACGTCGGGGCAAACTCAGCTCCCAGCAGTAATGATGGCGGCAGCCTCACATCATCATCAATGGTAGCCAGGTTGTACCAGGCAAGATGATTGGTAGAATCGAGTGCAATGGCCCTGTTGAAATCATGCCTTGCCAATACATATTGTTTTTTGCCAGCGTGCAACAATCCACGGCCAATGTAGTAATCCGGAGTCTGATCTAATTCGATGGCCTTGTTGTAATCATTCAATGCCTGTTCATCGGCACCCAGTTTCTGGTATGCCTGGGCACGATAGGAATAAAGCTGCGACTCCATCATATTCGTTGTCATCAACCTGTTTTGGTTGCCTCCCGATTCATCGATCTGAAACATGATCGTGGTGGTCTCGTGAAAATCACTGGCCGTATTCAGAAGAGAAGAAAGATCTTTTACAGCTTGTTCCGGGTTCCCAAATTGAAGGTAGATCAGGGCTTTCTTAAATACTGCCTCCCTGAAGTCGGGATTAAGGGCTACGGTCGCTTCGTATTCTGAAACCGCTCTGAGTGGTTTATGACCTTTTTCGAATATTAACCCGCTCAGATATTTGGATTCCGGAGTTTCTCGAAATTGGATGGATTCATCGATAAGTGCTCTGGCTAAACCCAGCTCACCTTTCTTATAGTGAGTGAATGCTTCCTGATATGACTGTTCGGCCTGCTGATAACGTTGCTGAGAATAGGCCTGATAGAAAGCAAACAATATGCAAAGTAGAACCAGTTTTTTCATACTGGTTAAAACAGAGATTAAGTTAGAACAGTTCTGAAACTTAAAATACCTTCTTGATACTCATCGCACTTTCTTTAGGAAGATGGATGAATTTACCGTTTTCATAAGAATAAAAACTGATTGCCATAATCAAAAAGAATGCAGCATGCTGACAGTCTCCATCATGATCAATACAGATCTGAGTGGTCATGGGACTTGTCGGGATCTTTAAAAGTGGCAACATGGGAGTTTCGTAAGTACTGAACTGTCCATGTATGTCTTTATTCAACGGTAGATAGGTCTCCTCAAAATCATCATACTTATAGTCCGAGATACCAACCAGTCTTGCTTTTACCTTAAAATTGGTGGCGTTCTTAGGTTTCTTGAAAGATTCATCCGGGATAAATGCAGGAAAATGCAAGATTACCTGACCCCATCTGGAACCTGTCTTGATGTAGTACTGTTCCTTGAAGATCTCGTCGTAGGTATAGGTTGTGTTGAATTCAAAACCGTTTAACGATTGCCCGTGCTTGCTAATGTAGAGCGGTCGTTTTCCGGTAGGTCCCTCTTCTTTTTTCACGAGGTTCCTGAATTGAGCTGTTAATCGCCCGGAAACGTAAGTTTCACAAATCTCATTCATGTTTCCAGTGAGTGACTCCCGCAAAGTCTTAGACATCATGGATGCCACTGCAAACTCCTTCTGATTGTTTCTTAGTTTCTGGTAGGTTGGTCGTGTTTTTATTTGATCTGCCGTAGGTCCTCCTTTCCTTGCTATGATTGTATGTTTGACTCCTTTTAAATTATATGCTCTATATCCCTTAGGTATTTCAATGCTTGTAATTGCATCAATGTTATCTTTCATGCTGGTTGATTGCGATTTTAATAAAATTGTACTAAAACTATTTCGAATTGAAATATAGAGAAACATTCATTTCCAACAAAAAAAACTTATAAAAATGATTGAAATATGGGTGTTTTTATTATTGGGTATGAGGAAGTTATACGTTTTATACCTACAAGATTCCCCAATACTGCACCATAAAACCTGTTCATAACGTCTTCTTCCATTAAATTTTTTAAATCTATCAGGGGAAATAAACCTTTGGTCATGTTACTTCGTAGCCTTTTAGTATTTAGTATTGTAATCCAATTAAACCAATTCATCTTTAAGTACATATGAAAGAATATATGAGATCCCTGGGATCTGACCTTCCCGCAGGAGTAGTTGTTTTTCTTGTTGCACTACCGCTATGTTTGGGTATTGCCCTTGCTTCAGGTGCTCCTTTATTCAGCGGATTGATTGCTGGTATCGTGGGAGGATTGGTTGTAGGAGCTCTAAGTGGATCACAGCTTAGTGTAAGTGGTCCGGCAGCTGGTCTCACTGTCATAGTACTCAATGCGATCACTACTTTAGGAACTTTTGAGGCATTCACCCTGGCAGTTGTAATTGCAGGATTGATGCAATTAACACTGGGTTTCCTGAGGGCAGGTACGATTGGTCACTTCTTCCCATCTTCAGTGATCAAAGGAATGTTGACAGCTATCGGGTTCATTTTGATCCTGAAGCAAATCCCTCATGCACTTGGTGATGACCGGGATTACGAAGGCGACGAAGCATTCTTTCAACCAGATGGAGAAAATACCTTTACTGAAATAGCACTTGCATTTCAGAATATAGATTTAGGTGCGCTCATCATCGCAATGGTTTGTCTTGGTATCCTCATTTTATGGGAAAGACCTTTCATGAACAATCAAAAGTGGACAAGCATAGTACCCGGTCCATTGGTGGCGGTAGTTGCTGGTACTGTAATCAATTTCTTTCTATATGACAGCTCAATGATTCTGAAAGGCAAACACCTCGTCAACCTGCCGGTGAGTGAAAACCTGGATGAATTTATTTCTATCTTTTCCTTACCGGATTTTAGCCAGATTGGAAATTCTGAGATCTGGATTGTGGCAGTAACAATTGCTATTGTCGCAAGTCTGGAAACACTACTTAGTCTTGATGCAGTAGATAAACTGGATCCATATAAAAGAATTGCACCGGCAAATCAGGAGCTAAAGGCCCAGGGAGTTGGTAACGCAATTTCCGGGTTGTTAGGTGGTCTGCCTATCACTGCTGTAATTGTAAGAAGTACCGCTAACATAAGCTCTGGTGCTAAAACAAAAGTTTCTGCTATTTTCCACGGACTACTGTTGATCCTGAGTGTAGCCTTTTTCCCACACATCCTCAACCTCATACCTCTTTCGGCACTTGCGGCAGTACTATTGATGGTGGGTTACAAGCTGGCCAAGCCAAAGCTTTTTAAAGAAATCTATGCGCAGGGAAGGTCTCAGTTTATTCCGTTTATTGTCACCATCCTGGCTATCCTATTCACGGATCTGTTGATAGGTATTACAATTGGTATTGTAACAGGTCTGTATTTCGTGATTACCACAAACCTTCATATGGCAATTCAGGTAGTGAATACTGATGAGAACACAGTGAAGATTAGCTTTGCTAAAGACGTAAGTTTCCTCAATANGGCTTTCCTGCGAAGAACTTTACGAGATATTCCTGGTGGAACGCATGTGATCATTGACGAGTCTGATTCGATCTTTATCGATCACGACATCATTGAGACGATCGATGACTTTAAGTATACTGCTGATCAGGAAAATATAAAACTTGAGATCCGGCAGCCAAACGATTCAAAGAATAATCTAAAAAAAGTGCTTAATGCTTAAAGGGAAAGTACTTTTAATAGTCTTTCTAATCTCTTTTATTTCTTTTGGATTTTCTGCTTGTAAAGGATCCAGTCACACAGTCTCAATAGTCAAAAACAAAAAGAGGTTCTTTCCTTATGATGCCAGCAAAGACAGAAAAAAGAAAAGAACCAAAACTGTGAAGTATAAGATATTGAGATGAAAAAACTGCCTTTACTGATTGCTTTTGTTTGTCTCATTGCGTGTCAGGCAAACGAGCCGACTCAACAAAAGCAACCTGGAGCAATAGGTAAGGAAGCTATGGTAGTTTCAGCACACCCTATTGCAACCAGGGCTGGGGTAGAAATTCTTCGTAAGGGTGGTAATGTCTTCGACGCAGCCGTCACAATACACTTTATGCTGGCTGTGGTATATCCTCGAGCAGGAAATATCGGTGGTGGTGGGTTTGCAGTGATACGAACAGATAACGGTGACATTTCGTGTCTCGACTTCCGTGAAAAAGCTCCTTTGAAGGCTCGTGAAAAAATGTACCAGGATGATAACGGAGAGGTTATCCCCATGAAGTCCCAGTTAGGTCATTATGCGGTGGGCGTGCCCGGGAGTGTGGCTGGAGTATGGGAATTGCACAAAAAATACGGTACAAAAGATTGGGGGTTACTTGTACAACCTGCAATTGATGTGGCCTTTGATGGCTTTGCCATTACCGAAGACGAAGCTGCTACACTTAATGAGAAGCAAGCTGATTTCATCGCAGCAAATCACTATAAACCCTGGCCAATCAACGAAACTGGCTGGATAGCTGGTGACCTTGTAATCCAAAAACAATTGGCAGCTACTCTGTCCTTCATTCGTGATAGCGGGAAAGATGGATTCTATACCGGGATTGTAGCAGATCAGCTGGAAAAAGAGATGCAACGTGGCGGAGGTCTAATCACTAAAGAGGATTTGGCTACCTATGAAGCTAAATGGAGGACTCCAGTGGTCGGGTATTATAAAGATCACAAAGTTATCAGCATGTCACCGCCCTCAAGCGGTGGAACGGCCCTTCTGCAGATGCTTCAGGGTGCTGAACTAAATGACCTGGGAGCACATCCTCATAACTCTACACCTGCCGTACATTTGATGGCAGAGATAGAACGCCTGGCATTTGCTGATAGAGCCAGGTATTTGGGTGATCCGGACTTCGTCAACGTGCCATTAGCAGCTTTACTTTCAGAAGAATACAACACCCCCCGGTTCTCGAACATTGACATGTCGAAGGCTACTTCTTCCAGGGACGTATTAGCAGGAGAAATAGAGCTGGTGGAGGCAAATGAAACAACCCACTATTCGATTGTAGATCCATTTGGAAATGCCATAGCAATCACCACAACGCTTAATGGTAACTACGGTTCAAAAGTGCTGGTTGAGGGAGCCGGATTCTTCTTAAACAATGAAATGGATGATTTCAGCTCAAAACCCGGAGCACCGGACATGTTTGGATCGATCACCGGTAAAAGCAATGCCATTGCTCCGGAGAAACGAATGGTAAGCTCTATGACACCTACAATAATTGAGAAAGACGGTAAGCTGAAGATGGTTTTAGGAACTCCCGGTGGCCCTACAATCATCACCTCAGTTTTTCAAACGATCATCAATGTAATAGACCATAACATGACCATGCAGGAAGCTGTATCTGCCAGAAAAATTCATCATCAGTGGCAACCTGACAGAATCCTTGTGGAAGAGGGCGCCCTAACCTCCCGTCAATTGGATGACCTGAAGAAAATGGGCCATACCATCGAAATGAGAGATAAAATAGGTCGGACAGATTGTATCCTGATCACTGACGATCACCTGGAAGGTGGAGCCGACTATACCCGTGGTGATGACTTTGCCGAGGGTTTTTAGTTACCTCATCAATCTTCAACTACTTCAAACTCTACCCTCCTATTCAACCGGCGGGTTTCTTCATACAGGTTGCTCGCAACAGGTTCTGTGCCTCCAAAACCTTTACTACTTATCCTGTTGGTGGGTATATCATGATTGGTCAGGTAATCGGCTACTGCCCGGGCTCTTTCTTCCGACAGCTGAAGATTTAAGCTGGCGTCCCCTCTATTATCCGTGTGCCCTTTCAGCAATATTTTAACATCCGGGTTTTCCTCCAGCATCTCCACAATCAAGTCTAGCTCACGCTCTGATCCTTCCACAAAATTGGCTGTGCCACGATAAAACAGCACATTCTTTAATACTACTGTGTTACCCGTTTGTAATGGTTCCAATGCAATAGAGATCACCGTGTCACCAAGTGGGTGATAAAATGATGGCTCTACTACAAAGAAGTCTTTGAGATACCCCTGAGACCTAAACTCAACCCGATAAGGAGACCGTCCTTCCGATTCCAATAAGAACAGGGAGTCTGTCTTGGTATAATTGAGGGTATCCCCCTCTTCACTGATTAGACTGATCCTGGAATCGATATGAGCTCCTGTACGTGCATTGACAACCTTGAAATTAACAGCTGGAATGGGTTTCTTTTCCACAACCATTTCTATGATCGTATCTTCCACAACCTCCTCAATCTCTTCAGTGATCCGAATCCGCTTGATATCACCGTACCCATCACTATTTTGTGTAGAGATAAAATAGGCATAATCCTGACCTGCCCGAAACACGAATGATGTCTCTGAGCCAGGAGTATTGATTTCCTGCAAATTGATGGGTGTAGACCAGTTTCTCCAGGTATCATCTAGACGAGTGGTGGCATACAGATCAAAACTCCCCTTTCCTTCTCGACCATTTGTCGCAAAAATGAGTGTCTTATTGTCACCAGCTAAAAATGGGGTGATCTCCTGAAAAGCCGTATTAATTGTATACCCCAGGTTGCGAGGTCTCGACCATGAGCCATCAGGCTGAAGTGTGCAGACATACAGATCATCCACTCCATATCCAATGTTTGTTTCAATGCTGATCAGCAAAAACTTACCATCCTGGCTTATGCATCCTGATTGAATGGGTGAGTAATTTCTGAAAGCAGAAATATCCAGCTTTTGAGTCGCTTCAAAAGTGCTGTTAGCCGCCCATATTTCACCGATATAAATACCCTTTTCAAATCTTACTCTGTTGTATAAGAAATATTGCCCACTGGCAGTGAAGCCAATTGGGGAAGAAAAATGTTCATCATTTATCGCCTTAATACTAGTTGGTTTTGTCCATATGGTATCTTCCAGGGTGCTGGTCCAGATATCCCCTTCATCCTTTACTCCTCCGATATTGAGACGGTGATTTTCTCGGGAAAAGAAAAGGGTATTCCCATCTTTGGAGATACTCAGAAATTGCTCCGAAATTCTTGAATTGATAGAATCCATTGATTCCGGTGCACCATAAAAAGTGATCTGCCCTACTGCATTAAATCCTGAAACAATTGTCAGGATCAGTAACCAACTTCGATAACTCATATTAAATAATTAATATTTTTTATTATTTTATTTATATAAAATTTTATTATTTCACTTAAATAATATATTTTTGCATAAATCCAAGACTGCTTTGGATCCTGCCTGTAAAGAAATACACAGGTGATGAATAATGTAAGCAACCTCGGTCTAAATAACCGGGGTTCTTTGTTTACTTACCCATTTATTGTTTTCGATATAAAACCTCCACGGAAGCAATGCATCCTCACCAGCGTAATCGACTCCAATCCTGGTACTTGCTGCAATCTTAGGTCTTTTTTGGCTTTTATGCTGTGCAATGAAAATCTTATCTCCAGCCAGATCTGATCCATTGAGCCTGGTGGTAATCCCCAGTGCTTTGGAAAGCTTACCCGGACCATTGGATACCTTATGCTGGTGATTGCCATATCGTTCATGCATGGTTTCAATACCTAAAGAAGGCTCAATGGCCCTCACAAGCACCGCATCAGCAAAATCAGACTTATTGGTAACAATATTAAATAAATGATGAATACCATAGCACAGGTAAACGTAAGCTACACCACCTGGCTGATACATGATCTCAGTACGATTGGTCCGTTTATGATAAGCATGACAGGCTCTGTCCATCCTACCATTATAAGCCTCAGTTTCCACAATCATTCCTCCTGTCAGCTTCCCGTCAATTTGTGTAAAAATATATTTACCTAAAAGTTCACGGGCTATTTTTACTACATCCTCCTTTTCATAAAAAGACTTTGGTATTTTTACGTAATCAGATGTATTCATTAAACAATATAAAAATTATGAAATCACTATCACTATTAGCAATCGCACTGTTGCTATCATTCAGCTCGATTGGTCAGGATAAGCCTCAGCCGAGTCCGAGCTCAAAGCTAGTTCAGACGGTTGGACTTACTCAAGTTACAGTGGAATATTCAAGACCTGGTGTGAAGGATCGTACCATCTTTGGTGATCTTTTGAAATACGGTGAAGTTTGGAGAACTGGTGCTAATGCAGCGACTAAGTTCACTTTTGACAAGCCCGTAACCATTGGTGGAAAAAGCCTGGAGGCTGGTTCTTACACAATTCTTTCGGTACCTGGGGAAAAAGAATGGAAAGTGAGCTTTTATAAGTATGATAAACCAGGCTGGAATACCTACACTGAGTTACAGCCAGTAGTATCTACTAATATCACTCCTACAAAGCTTTCGGAGCCTGTAGAAACATTCATCATTGACATCAATAACCTGAGAGATACTTCTGCCACTATTGACCTCGTATGGCAAAAAACCAAAGTATCCATTCCAATAACTGTTGGAAAATAATAAACCATTCCATATGAAGTGCCCGAACTCCGGGTACTTCATGCTATTTTGATTTAGGGAGCAAGGATTGGATAATTATTGAAAACAGAATTGTTGCAGAAAATCCTATCACATTATACCACAAATATCCCAAACTAAAGTATCCTGCCACGATCAGAAAATGCACTACAAAAACAATGGCCTGAGCTATTAGTGCTCCATAAAACACTGCACTTCCTTTTACATATTTGATCAGAAAGGCAATGATAAAAATGCCGAGTATTGTTCCATAAAATATGGAGCCAATAATATTGATCGCTTCAATGAGATTTTCAGTATTGGTAGCCATTATGGCAAAGGACAAGGCCACCCCACCCCAGAACAGCGTAAGCACTCTGGATACAAATAGATATTGGCGGTCATTGGCATCTCTTTTTACCAATCGCTTATAGAAGTCAATGGCAGATGTAGATGCCAGTGCATTCAACTCCGATGAGGTAGACGACATGGCAGCCGACAATATCACAGCAATAAGTAATCCTATCAAACCATTCGGCAGATAATTCATTACAAAAGTGAGAAAGACGTAGTCAGAATCCTTGGTTTCGGTGTCAGGACTTACTTCTGTAATAAGACTTTTTACCTTGTTTCGAACTTCAATGGATTTCGAATCCACAGTCTTAAAGTCATCCAGCAGTGATGCACGCTCATTGCCGTTCTCCGTTTTGGAGATTTCCAAAGCCAACTCTTTCCGTTTATTTACCAGGCCCACATATTCTGACTCATAAGCCAAGAGCTGTTCTTTTGCCGGAGACTGCCTCAACATCTCCATAGAAACTTCCTTGAAATGCACTGGTGGCTGATAGAAAACATAAAAGATATATACCAGCACCCCTGTAAACAGGATAAAAAACTGCATCGGAACTTTGAACATAGCATTGAACATAAGCCCCATACGGCTAGCTGTTACATTCTTCCCTGCGAGGTAGCGCTGAACCTGAGACTGGTCGGTACCAAAATATGAAAGTGCCAGAAATAACCCACCTGCAAGGCCAGACCAAATGGTATATCTCTTTTCAAAGTTTAGGTCAAAGTCTACAGCATTCAACTTACCAAGTGATGAAGCCAGGTCCATGGCATCTCCCATCGGTATATTTTGAGTGATGTATTTTATAGCAATAAAAAATGCGGCAAACATTCCCACCATGATAATGCCCATCTGATATTTCTGTGTGATACTCACGGCAGTGGTCCCGCCCGTTACCGTATAAATGATCACAGAAATTCCAGTTAAAAAGATTGTTGCGTTCAGATTCCACCCAAGGATTGAACTGAGAATAATTGCTGGTGCATAAATGGTGATGCCAGCAGCCAGCCCTCGCTGTACCAGGAATAAAAATGCCCCGAGCATCCTGGTTTTGATATCAAATCGTGACTCCAGATATTCATAGGCTGTGTAAACCTTAAGCTTATAATAAATAGGAATGAAAACAGCGGATACAATGATCAAAGCGAATGGCAATCCAAAATAGTTTTGAACAAAGCTGAGCCCGCTTTCGTATGCCTGACCCGGAGTACTGATAAAAGTGATAGCACTTGCCTGGGTAGCCATTACAGAAAGACCAATGGTTCCCCACCGCATGGATTTATCTCCCAGCAGAAAGCTTTGAATACTGTGTTGCTTTTTTACCTGCCAGACCCCAACCAGAACAATTAAAATCAGTGTTGCCCCCAGGACGATAAAATCGAGATAATTCATTTACTTGAGAAAAAAAGTTGGAGTAGAATAATGATCACAAGGATGTTGGCAACAACAATCCAATAAATAGGTCGCCAACTACTAAAATATGGCGGTGTTGCGTCCTGTGTTTCTTCTGATAAGTTATGCTCCATTATTGTTCTTTTTTATCTCCTATTGAAATGAGGTTGGCAAAAAGGCGGTATGCACCGGGGACACCTGCAGGTAATTCCCTGAAAAAGGATAATCCGGTATATATATAGAATCCTGATCCGTATTTACCCACCAACAGACTACCATCCATTGGCGACTCTCCCGGATCATTCATACTAATCACAGGCTGTAACTCGCTAGCCCATGATCCCGGGAAGTATAGGCCTCGCTCCTGTACCCAACCTTCAAAGTCAGCATTCGTGATCTTATTTGGATAATTAAGTACAGGGCTTTTACGATCTAGAAACCGGACCTCGGACTCTTCTACCGTCACCCTATCCCTTGATAATTTTAAATCATATGGTGCTATATTATCTGTCACCAGCCTGTGACTGGTGTTGTATTGCACGATAAGGTTTCCCCCATCCTGTACATAATCAAACAACACACCGTTTTTAGAGGCAAGCCAATCCAAAGTATTAAAAGCCCTTACGCCTAATATAATAGCATCATATTTCCCCAGGTTTTCACTGGTTACGCTGGCTTCTTCAAGGATATCAACTTTATAGCCTATTTGCTCAAGACTTTGCGGCACCAGGTCTCCGGCACCCATAATATAACCAACCTGGTCATCACCGATCTTTAAATCGATCCTCGACGCTTTGATCACCGCTTTAGGAAACAATGTCTGTGGTGGGATATGATCATAGTCAATCCATTTGATCCCACGGTTATATTGTTTACTACCAACATCGGCCACAACATCAATATCAAACTGCCCCTGATCTTTAGCCGGGTGAACAGTAAACGAGAAATGCTGCTCATCTCCTTTTGAAACCAGGGCAAAGGGATAACTTTCAGGTACACTCTTCCAACCCTTTGGCAGTTGCAGGTATACTTTCCCCTTGATATTATTTGTTCCGGCAAGTGTCTTCACCTGGATGACCTTTTCTGCATTGTCTCCAAAAATCACTACCTCCTGGTCTGCTGAAACCATAACAGGGGGAGTAATATGAATGGGTTTATAGATCTCACCTTCAACAGGGTCAGTAGCATTGAATAGTACAGGGATCTCATAATCGATGAATTGATTATTAATTTTCAAGGTGATCCTTGCAGATACAGCAGGACTATTCTGAGGTTTACCAATATGAGCCGTATTGCTTACCGCAAACATTCCATCTGTACCATCTTCAATAAGCCAATAGGGCTGAGAAATAGGGAAATCATCAGGTATGGTCAGGCTAAAGTTCATTTCATTGGCCTGGTTTTCATTCAGATTCAAATTGAATAAAAAGGTATCCCCTCCCAGATTGAAATTAATTGATGATAAAGTGACATTTGCAGGACTTCTATTAATCAACTCACCACTAACAGATATCGAGTCACCTAAGGCAAAAGACTCCTGCTCGGTTGTCAATTTCATGAATGTCCCTGTAACCGCCAGAATAAGTTCATCAATTTCCTCCAACTTAACCTGTTTCCAATACTGGTCAGGCAAATTGATCAACTCTTTCCTGGCTGAGATCAATTCGTCCAGGATAAAATGAGGATTTTCCGGATCAAAATTTCGACTGGCTTCATGGATAAAATAAGCCACTTCCTCCCCTCCTTCTATTCGGCCCCAGGTCACATCAATTCCTTCGAAAACATTACTGACATTTGCCCCGGAATCCTGGTTTACAAAATATTCAAACTCATCTCCTCTAGAAGCCGACACTCCGAAACCCTGACTTTTGTGCATACTTCTACTTTGAGCGGATATTTCCGTGAAGGACTTACCCAAAACAGGTGAGAACTTACCGACATTGACCATATTGAGACCTGTGGTGTCGAACTTCTGTCCCGTACGCTGATAAAACCACCAGCTGGTATTCCAGAAAATCCGCTTAGGTTGCCAGGTTGTTAATTCTTTCAGTTGCTCAGGAAATGCATTCGGATCGCCACTCAACTTAAAAGCCTCATTGGCCAATATAGCCGAAGCTGTATGATGCCCGTGTGTCACTCCCGGTTGGGTATTGAACCGTGTGATGATCACATCCGGTTTAAATTCCCTGAACACACGAACAAAGTCACTCAATACTTTTTCTTTGTCCCACTTGTCAAAAGTCTCGTCCGGGTGCTTGGAATAGCCAAAGTCTACAGCCCTGGAAAAGAACTGCTCACCATTATCTATTCTGCGGGCAGCCAATAGCTCCTGCGTTCTGATAATCCCAAGTGATTCTCTGATTTCATGACCGATCAAATTTTGTCCTCCATCTCCTCGTGTGGCAGACAGATAACCTGTTCTCATCAGTCTGCCATTGGCAAAGTAGGATATCACGCTGGTGTTCTCATCATCAGGGTGAGCTGCCACATATAAGACACTTCCCAACACTTTTAGCTTCTCTAATCGCAACAGTATGTCGGATGTATTGTAATATTGTGGTAATTGTGAGTAGAGGTTATTACAGAAAAGGAAAACAATAATGTAAAACAGGAGTCTTTTTTTCTTAATGGGTAAAGTTTGGGTCATGAATTTCTGAACGGAGAAGTACAATAAAAGTTATTTCAAAGGAGTCACACATATGTAACATTATCCATGAAAACTAAGTAAAATATTAAAATTTTGATAGGTTCATCGAAAAAATAGGTTTCAAACCATTAAAAAATGAAACCTTAGCGCTCAATTCAAAAGAGCATTGTAAACAACATCTAATATTAAAGCAATCAACTAATGGCCAATCCAAAAAGTATTATCCTGGTAGATGATCACAAGATCATCCGAGATGGTCTTAAAATGTACTTTACCGATAATGATGACTATGTTATTGAGGCGGAAGCTGAAAATGGTGTTGAAGCATTGGAAATCCTGAGTAAGCAGACATTTGATCTGGTCATCACTGATATCAGCATGCCGGAGATGGATGGTATCACGCTGGCGCAGGAGATCAAAGAAAAATACCCAGATCAAAAGGTAATGGCACTCACCATGATGGGTGAAAACCAGCACATCAAGCACATGCTGGCTGCCGGCGTCAATGGCTACATCCTTAAGAATTCCGACAAGAGCGAGATCATGACAGCCATTAAGACCATTCTTAATGGTGAAAACTATTACTCGGGTTCTGTAACTAAAATCATCATAGATGGCATAGCCGGGAAGAAAAAACCTACACAACGCCTAACGCTTGAAACTCCGCTGACAACCAGGGAAAAAGAAGTGCTTAAATTGATCGTAAAGGAATTCAGCAACAAAGAAATTGCCGATCAACTATTCATTAGCGTGCGTACGGTAGATGCCCACAAGCGAAATTTGCTTGAGAAAACAGGTTGTAAAAACATCGCTGGGTTGGTTGTTTACGCTTTAGAGCACAACATAGAGTAAATGCTTTAAGTATTTCACCTAAAGTATTTTCAAGGTTTCAAACGCTTTTCACCTAAATTTCAGAATAGGTTAATCACTCTTATATAGGGTGCCCCCTTGTTCCAAATTTGTAAAAGAATTTAAAACAAGGGCACAATGAAACAAGTATTTACTCTCCTCGCAACTATCGTTATTTTTTATCAGGCTTCATCTCAAAGCTTTATCGCTGAATCTTATATGGAGCACACTCAGATTGACCCAAAACTGGGTACATCAATTGGATTTAACTTCAAAAACAAAATCCAGGTGGGTGGTTTTATTCAACAGTCAACGTCCACTATAGAGTTTGGTGAACAAGCTCCCCGTAATACGGAAACAAAACTTTATGGCGCTTTCTTTTCTTACCCTATTATTCTTAACAGTGAAAAGTTTGAGCTTCAATTCAAGACCAGGGCAGGACTTGCCAATGATGAGAACTTCGTGATTACACCCAGCCTTCAGGGCGGATATACCCCTTTTAAACTGGTTTCTATAGGAGCTGGTGTGGGAGTAAGATCTTTTCGACCAACTTATATGGTAACACTTAGAATCAACCTGTTAGGAAAGAAAACTGGTGGAGTACTGGCTGTAGCTGACAGAGACAATACTCACAGAAACTAAAACACCGAATCCTGTATCGCTTCAAGACAACTTTCTATTGATTCAATCAGGAAAAGTACTCAACGTACCCTTAAGCAGATTTAACAATGAAAATATTTATAAACACAAAAAACAAAGTCATGTCAAAGAAACCGCAGAAAATACAATTTTCAATTCTTGTTCATTATCAGAATAT
>JAHCMM010000246.1 GCA_019192515.1 Cyclobacteriaceae bacterium SS2 | reverse complement strand
AATTAAATAAGGAAATCCATTCCTCTTTATCCTGATTATGTTCTTCTGTCTGACAAGCAGAAAATAAGATTATGCAAGCAATTAAGAATTGGTTAACCTTCATCAATATGCGCTATAATCAGTTGGATACAGTAGGAATACCTTGGCTTCCAGCATATTATTTTGGTATTTATCCATGGCTTTCAATTCCAGCCACTGAGGGTCATTCCTGAATGCATCCCAGTGTTCATCACGACTCTTCATATCTGAAAAAGTAGTCATATAAACCAGGTTAGGCATTTCATTACCTACCAGGACCCTTCCATAGAAGACCGCATTAAATCCAAGACGATCAAAAAGTTCTACTTCTCCACCCGCATTAAACATATCTACTTTATTCAGGTGAAGTTTCTCTGTGGGCCCCAGGTAGCTGCGCAATTCGTAAACCCTGTTGGCACGTGGCCCTTCAAGATTTGGTGTGGCCATGGCCGGCATTTCATCGAATGCTTCAACCAGCGAGGAAGATATCCTGGAATAAGGTGGCTGCTTTTGAGGAGCGTCGATATAGCTGCTACCTGCACTTAAAAAAGTTTCGTCGGCAATTAACTTGTCTTCATAACCCAAAAATTCCTCCATAGACTTGAAAGGAATTAGTACATAAGTCTTTTGAATAGTATCCTCTTCCGTAATCCTGTTTTTAAACACTCCAATCGGCGAAATTCCCTGTCGCTTCATGGCTGGTATAAAAGCCTTTCCCAGGAAATCATCAGTTACAGACACCTGATCATCATTATCGAATGTATAGACCTTGAGCTCATAGAATTCCTTTCCAGACGCGACTTCTGGTTGTTTAGTCTCCTGTGTTGGGGGTTGGCATGCCAGTAAAAAAATCGGAATGATGAGAAGTAGGTTGGTTGGTTTCATGTTGTCAAAATTTTGAATGAGTAAGTTATAAAATTTCCCTCTAGCGAAAATAATTTAGAATAACTGAGCAACCAATTATTTCAATTTACGTGTAGTTTACTTGTCTATATGTAAAGTATTTTTTACTATTTGATAAATAAACCATACACACAACTAAAATGAATACTAAACTTCTTTTACCAGCAAAATTTAAGAAATATGGCTGGTTGATTTTTTTACCCAGTGTGGTGATTGGAATTCTATACCTGATCTTTGATTTTCATTTTGAGATTCTGACCATTCAAGTCTTTGCAATATCCTTTGATGGATTTGCCTCTAACAGAGAATTATTTGGTTTCATAGAAAATAATATACTGGATGAGATTTTAGGTTTATCTGTTATAACAGGTGGGATGGTAGTGGCATTTTCAAAAGAATTTGATGAAGATGAATTCATTTCAAAGATGAGGTTGGAGTGCTTGGTTTGGGCCTTTCTATGGAATTATGGGCTATTAGCAATTGCTTTCGTATTATTTTATGAATTTTCCTTTTTGTCGATCATGGTTTATAACATGTTCACGCCACTCATTTTATTTATCATTAGATTCAACTGGTTACTCTGGAGGTCTCGTAAATCAGTGAAGTATGAAGAATAGCATCAAAGTAGAAAGGGCAAAGAATGACCTGACTCAAGCAAAACTGGCTGAGTTGGCGGGTGTGAGCAGACAAACAATTAACTCAATGGAGTTAGGGAAATATGTTCCATCAACTGTTCTGGCACTTAAACTGTCAGATATTTTTAAAACACCAGTCAATGAGATCTTTGAACTGGAAAAAGAGGACTGGAAATAGCATCAAAAACTGACATTGACCGTGCCTGAAATCTTGAAGTTTCCGTCTCGTTCCATCATACCACTGCCTTCTCCATCAAATTTCATGACCAATTTATCCTTTGTAAATGATTCAATCGTAATAGTCCCCTTTCTGAAAATAATCCGCTTATTCATTCTGGAGGATTCTCTTTTTGTATCAAAGAAATTCAAATCCACCAGAATGTTCGGATTATTGCTGTCTGGTATCTGATATGTTTTTGCCCCGGCACTCATTAAATCAGGGTCAGTCAGATTCAAATTAATCTGAACTGAACTCGCTTCTCCATGTCTGAATAAGAACTGATACTTGCTGCCGTCAATCTTAACATTACTTTCGTTTGCCGGAAGGTCAGACATCACATGATCCTTGCCTTCCATACTTACGGTAACTTTTCCTCCCACAGGGACAGGATCAGGCAATCGCATGCTGACGGACAATGAAAATATGACAATCAGGAATGCTCCTGTTAGAAATCTTGAAATTATTCGATCCATTTTATCTGATGTTAAGTAAGATAAGGTAATGATTTTCTAACTTAAAACAACTTTTACAGAGATAGAACCATTATGAAGAATATCTTAATAACTTTTAAGTCTGGGTTCACCCAGATATTACTTGTTTGTTTTTCATTCACCATATCTGCTCAGTCCCTACTGGATGATCCCCATATCCAACACTTCCCTGGGTATTTCAACTTTCACTACCTCGAAGATCAGGATGAGATCTTTATGGAAGTAAAGGACCTGGAAGCTCCATTCTTATATGTAAGTGCATTAAGCGAAGGGTTGGGGAGCAATGACCTTTTCCTCGATCGGGGACAAATAGGGGGATCAAGGGTCGTACATTTTAAAAAGGCTGGAAATAAACTCCTACTCATCCAACCTAACATGAAGTATCGGGCCCTCACAGCCAATCCATTGGAAAAACAGTCTGTCGAGGAAGCCTTTGCCAAATCCGTACTCTTTGGCTTTCCCATCATGGAACAAACAAGTAATGGCTACCTGATCAATTTGACCCCATTCCTCCTACAGGATACACATGGCGTGACTGATATTCTCAATGACAAAAACCAGGGTAATTTCAGTGTAGATCCCAGTAGATCAGCTTTGAATTTGGAAAAGACCAGGGGCTTTCCAAAAAATGTAGACTTTGATGTCATGATCACGCTATCCGGGAATGCTTCCGGCTCTGAGTTGAAAAGTGTTACCCCTGACAACAAACACGTGACTGTTTTTCAGCACCATTCTTTCATCGAGCTCCCGGATGACGGCTATAAACCGCGAAAATTCCATCCGAATGCGGGCGGCTTCTCGCTTTCATTCCAGAATTATTCTGCACCCATCAGTGAATCAATGGAAGTTGAGTATGTCATCAGACACAGGCTGGAGAAAAAGGATCCAGCTGCTGCAATTAGTGAACCTGTGGAACCCATCGTCTATTACCTTGACAATGGCACCCCTGAGCCGGTACGAACGGCCCTACTCGCAGGGGCCAGTTGGTGGGATGAGGGATTTGAATCCATTGGCTTTAAAGATGCCTTTCAGGTTAAAATACTACCTGACACCATAGACCCACTAGACATTCGCTACAATGTGATTCAGTGGGTGCACCGATCTACTCGCGGGTGGAGCTATGGCAACGCAGTAGAAGATCCCCGAACAGGTGAAATTATCAAAGGTCATGTGAGTCTGGGAAGTCTAAGGGTGAGACAAGACTATATGATAGCCAAAGCGCTTAGTAAAGCCCCTTTTGGTCCTGGAAATGATGCAACTCCCGAACTGCTGGAGTTTGCACTCAGCAGGATCAGACAGCTCTCCGCTCATGAGGTTGGTCATACGCTGGGTCTGGCACACAATTTTGCGGCAAGCATCAAAGACCGGGCATCGGTTATGGACTATCCACATCCCTGGGTGAAGCTCAACAATGGAAAGATTGATCTGTCAGAAGCTTATGATAGCGGTATTGGATCATGGGACAAAGTAGCCATTGCCTATGCATATAGTGAATTCAGTGACAATGAAGATGAGCAACTTCAATCGATACTTAGGAATGCTATAAACGAAGGTCACCGATATGTATCCGATGCAGATGCCCGCTCGGCAGGTGGGGCAAGTGCCTATGGACATCTGTGGGATAACGGAGCCGATCCTGTGACTGAGCTCAACAACGTATTGGCCGTGAGAAGACTGGCTATTGAGCAATTTGGGTTGGAAAATATCGAAGCTGATGAAGGTTATGATGACATGGAAGACCTTTTCGTATTGCTTTATTTCTATCACCGATACCAGACTGAAGCCGCCGCCAAACTCATTGGTGGAGTTGACTATGGATATTCTTTGAAAGCTGAAATCGAAGATCCATCCAGAGTGATACCAGCCGAAAAACAAAGGGAGGCCCTGGCTGCGGTATTGAAAACTATCAATGCACAAAACCTGGCAGTACCGGAAAGCAAACTGGCACTATTTGTCCCCAGAAGTTATGGTGAGCGTGGCAGGGAAAGCTTTAATACGCGAACGGGCCCTACATTTGATCCTTTAAGTGCAGCCACGACTGCCGCCGATTATACGTTGACATACTTGCTTCATCCGGAACGTATAGCACGCTTGATTAATCAACATTCCCTTTCGATGTCCCAACTTAGCTTTGAGGAGGTGCTTGACATGCTTTTTGCCAGTACGCTGGAAAAAAGTCATGAGAATGAGTATTTAACACAGATTCAGGAGGTGATCAATCAAGTGACCCTTTCTAAGTTGATGGCACTTGCCCAGCATCAGGATAGCTACCGCCAGATTAAAGATCTGATTAATGAATATCTCTCTATTTACCTAAAAGAACTGAAACGCAAGAAATCTCGCAATACCCACGAAAACGGGAACATCAGGATGATTGAAAACTACTTTAAGGATCCGGGGCATGTCCCAGAAATCAAAGTACCGAAGATTCCTGACGGATCACCTATCGGACTTTTTGGGTGTGAGTCAGATCGATAATAACTTTAGCTACTCTAAGTCACTCGATGGAATCGCCAGACTCAATCAGGAATAGATTTGACCAAATGGTCGATATGTCCGACGATGATTGGAACTACTTTAGAGAAAGGCTGCATTACACCCAATTTCAGCGGAAAGATACCATTACACGCTTTGGACAAGTAGAAAACAGGTTGTATTTCCTCACCCAGGGGATAGTGCGACATATTGTAAATTCCAAATCCGTTGAAACCACCTTGGCTTTTTCATTTCCAGGTCAGTTTTTTAGTTCATATTCCTCTTTTATTAGCAGACAGCCCAGTATTTATGAGATCCGGCCAGTGACAAGCGAAATAGGCTGCTACTATATAGGCTATGATAGCTTGCAGGACGTGTATCGAAATACACAATGTGGTGAAAAAATAGGCAGACTGGCCGCAGAACAACAATTTCAGAAAAAATCATCACGAGAGATCTTCCTACTCACACTCAATCCTCGTGAGAAATACCTCCAATTACTTGATGAGCAGCCGCATCTGATCCAACAAATACCCCTCAAACATCTGGCTTCATACCTGGGAATAACTCCCGAAACACTCTCCCGGATCCGCTCTTCTATTTCTTGATTTGAATCAAGAAATCTTAATAGGCGATAATCCAATTTTGCCTCGTATTAAATAAAAAGACCATGGCATTTTTCATTGGTTTATTAGGTACCACCCTGTCAATTTGGGGGATCGGCAAGATCTTTAGGTCTAGGATGTTTTGGGATATAAGAACCTCCGCCCGAATGGCTACCATTCTAATGTTTGTAATGATAGGGACAATGCATCTTATCAATCCTTCTGCGCTTACCTATATGATTGAAGGTTTCCTCCCCTATCCAAAATTACTGGTTATCATTTCGGGAATTTTTGAAATCATCTTCGGGCTCGGCCTATGGTGGGAGAGCTCAAGGAAGATTTCAGCCTGGTTACTGATCATTCAACTTATCATGATGTTTCCTGCCAATATCAATGTAGCCGTCAACAACCTGTCAGCTCCAGGAGGATTGCCGTCAGAGGCATGGTATACCTGGTCTCGCCTGGCTTTTCAACCCCTCTACATTTTATGGGTCTACTGGGTTTCACAAACCAATACTTCAAAAACAGCTTAGTTCAGAGTACCTTATTTTCCATTGAAGTCCAAAAGGATCTTCACATTGTTTGCCGGATCTTCTTCCAGCATATCAAAGGCTTCCTGTGCTTTGGACCCATCCAGAATGTCCGTAATGATCATATCGAGTTTCAGCCGGTTGTTTACGAGGTGATCAATCACCTCAGCAAATTCTCCATGACTTACTCTCGAAGCGACGATCTTTGCCTCCTTCCAGATAAGCTCTTTGAACAGGATTGGAGTCGTTTCGGCACTGAGCCCTAGCACACACACCGTGCCCGCTCCCCGGATGCTCTGTACACATCCACGTACAGGTTCAACCTGCCCGGGGACTCCATGGGAATGTCCCACGACTTCAAAAGCCACATCTACTCCCTTTCCGTCAGTCTTTTCTTTTATGACTTTGACCGGATCCTCCTTAGTGGCATCAATGGTCACGATATTGTCATAGTATTTAGGGGCTAAAGCAAGCCGTTCTGGTAGCACATCCACAAGGAATACTGTGTTGTCTGTCACTGTTCGAACAGCCTGTAGAACACACAGCCCCACCTTTCCTGCGCCCCATATCACAACAGAATCATCCTTTTTCAGGCCTGCTCTGTTTTTAGCATGACAGGCTACTCCCATTACCTCAATCAGTGCAATATACTTGTCTGGAATACTTGCAGGCACTTTGTACAGCATGTGTGGTGGCAATTGTATGTATTGTTGGAATCCACCATTTAGATCTACTCCAATAATTTTCAAACTTGTACAGGCAGGGTAATGGCCAATCTTGCATGCCGGACATTCCATACAGGGAATGATAGGGTCCGGAGCTACCTTCTCGCCTACTTCCCAACCAGTCACTTCACTTCCTACCTCTGCAACGGTACCCCCAAATTCGTGCCCCATCACCATTGGCGTGGTTGTCCTGGGTACAAATTCTCCTTTATAGATATGCTGGTCACTCCCACAAATACAACCATATGCCACTTTGATCAATACCTTATCGGGATCACATTTGGGCTTTTCTACTTCCTGCCACTCCAGGTGACCATATTCTGTTAAAACTGAGGCTTTCATTTATTTAAATCTTTTTTAAAAATCTATTCTTTTCTTCTGCAAGGTGACACCAAGTTAGCGCAAAAGTATGCTTTTGGCCTGAGGGATTATTGCTAATTCACTATGTTCTCGCGATTAGCTAAACATTAAGTAGGTACTCTGCTGCTTTGCCAATCCGCGTTCTGGTCTCATCTTTTATATATCGCGACTGATCCACCTGCTGTGGCTGGTCTCGCCTGCAAAAATAACTATGGATCGACCTTCTTGGCTTATCAGTTGTATTCTTTGTGCCGCCATGCCATGTGTGGGAGTTAAAGATGACAACTGTCCCTGCTGGAGCTTCAATGAGTAGCTCATCCACATGTGGAGCCATTTGATCTTCCAAAACATCCTGAGGCAGGTCACTTGATAAATGAGTACCTGGGACAATCCGGGTCGCCCCGTTTGATTTGGTAAAATCATCCAGAAGCCAGATGGAATTACATACTTTGTAATCTCCTTCATCTATGGTTTCTCCCCAGTCTACATGTAGTTTTTGCAATCCATCACCGGGTTTGGCAGCCCTGTAGTTCAGTGATGACAATTGGATGTTGGTACCCAACACATGCGATACAGCTGCTAAAACCCTGGGGGTCTTATAGAACTGGTCAAATATCTGACCTTTATTCACCAGGTCCGCCAGCCGGTCTGCTCCAGCCTCCTTCGGATGTCTGATATACGGGGAATCAAAAAGCTCTTTCCCAGCCATTTCTCCCTCCTCAACTAACAATTCATCGATTCTCTTCAGGATAGCTGCTACCTGATCATCGGAAAGAACCTTACCAAGGTTCAAATATCCATTCTGATCCAGGAAGTCCTTTTCCTCTTGTGTAAGCAAGTCGCTGTTGTATCCAAGCTGCTGCAAATAGTCGTTCATCACTTTCGGGGTTTACTCGTTATGCTCCTAAAATTAATCAATCCCCGGATCAAAAAATGCACATAAATAATGGATGGAACGACCGAAGAAAAACTTTAACCTCCCACCCTCCTTAAATCATCTGCTGAACCGGTTTGTCTCTTGCTACGCGATCTAAGTTCATTATTCCCAAAAGTCTTTTTGTAGGTAAGCCTGATGGATTGCACATCAAAATCAAAGCTTTGACGGCTAACCAAATTGAATTGTGGTGCATTGGCCTCTACCTTGTTTACCATGGTTCGGAAAACATCGGTATAATTGATACTCAGAGATCCGCCATTCTTACCAAAGTCTTTTCGCATACCCAATGAAAGCATACCATATGGCTTAAATATTGCTATCCCCGACTGGTCTCCGGAAAAGTACATGCCATTTACTTCCAGACTTGTTTTGTGAGGTAAAGTGATCCGATGGTTGGTCCTGAAAGAGAAGGCCAGGTTAGACACCGACATATACTCTTCAAAATATTGAGAGTTTACCTCACTATAAATCCCACTCAGGTTGTTGTCCATTTCCCACCAGGGAGTCACTGTAACCGGGAATGATAAATTGAGATTATAAAGGTTCCGTTTATCCATATTCACCGATGAGAGGATGGTGGTATTGGTGCCGGGAATCCTACTGGGCTGGAGCTCAGCAATAGAATTAGAAATATTGCTGTATTCAAAAGAAAGATTCAGAGATCTGAGATTGTAATTTGTCTTAAAGGCATGGATCTGCTCTGGAAGTAGGTTGATATTTCCCGTGAAGAAAGTTCTGGGTTCGATAAATAAAGCAAACGGAACCAAATCAGAAAATGATGGCCGTCTGATTCTCTTGCTATATGACAGATTAATGCTACTATTTTTTGTCAGACCCCTATTCAAAAACAGGCTGGGAAACAGGTTTCCATAATCTCTGTAAACGATCGGAGAGCCATCCGCATTTCTCAGATCGGTAATGGTATGTTCATAACGCAAGCCTGCTTTGATACTCCACTGGTCATTGATTTTGGCGCTCAGAGATGTATAGGCAGCATGGATATCTTCTTCCATCCGAGAATTATTTGAAAACATGGGGTCTGTAACCCAGGTATTCTCATTTAGCCTTTCAGTTAGTACTTCATTGTTGAGATCATTCAGTGTGGTCTTAAGTCCTGATTCAATGGTGACCTGATCGCTTGCTTTAAGCGTATAATCAACTTTACCCACGATGATATCAATAGGCGTAATCTTATCGATTCTGATTTCTTCAGTGGCTGCCAACTCTCCTGTTTCCAGCAAGTATTCATTGGAATAAGTCTGAAACTGGTCATAGCTATGGACAAAATAATCCAGATCTAAGTTCAACTTTTGGCGCTCACTGAATTGATGCTGTAAGTTGAAATTGATCATATTTTGCTTCATGGGATTTCGGTCAATTCGGGTACCAATAGCCAGAGTATCAACTCCCGGATCTACCGTGTAGTAAGCCGTATTATTAGTTCTCTGCGACCAATCCCGATAAAAGAAGGTGCCTAGTACCCCGACGACTGTCTTTTCAGAAAGGTAAAGGTCCAGACCCAGTCTTCCAGTTGGCAGGTTAAACCCTCCATGACGATCAGCCCGGCTAGTGGAATGAAAAGTATACTCATCATCATTGATCTGGTTTTCAACATCAAAAAACATGTTTCTCCTGTTGTAGTTAAAGCCCATATCAGCGAACACATTAAACTTTTCCTTCCTGTAGTTGATGTTGCCATTAGTCATAAACAAAGCCCTTCTTCCCCGACCAGCCATGGCAGAAAACCCACCATTCATACCCGCATCATTATTTTTCTTGAGGACGATATTGATAAATCCTCCCTCACCCTCAGCGTCAAAATTGGCCGGAGGAGTAGCAATCAACTCGATCTTCTCCACATTGGAAGCCGACATTCCCTCGAGCATTCCAAACAAAGCCGTTTTATCCATGCGGGTCATCCTGCCATTGATCATTACGCTGACATCATTCTTCCCATTCATTCCCAATCCGAAATTCTGCCTGTCTACAGTAATTCCCGGAGATTTTTCAAGCACTTCAATAACTGAATTTCCTGTCATGATAGGGCTACTTTGTACATTTACAACCATCCTGTCAATGGTTTGCTCAAACAAGGGCTTTTCTCCTTCCACCACCACTTCCTGTAGCGAAATCACATCCTCTTCCAGCATCAGTGATGGAATGGTAATCTGCTGTTGAGATGAGGTTGCTAAAGGATAATATACCTTTTTAAATCCCATCATGTGACCAGATATAATATATGTGCCCTCAGCTACATTTTCAATCTCATAAGACCCATTCGTATCTGTTACCACACCCTGAACCAACAAAGAGTCATAGCTATTGAGGAGTAAAACATTGGCAAATGGAATTCCTGATTGAGTTTGATCAATCACCTGCCCCTTCAAAACGAACTGAGCATAAATGGGTTGGATGTTCCACCAAATGAAAAAGCTTAGGGTTAAATACTTCAACATGTCTTAAGGGTTAATCGTTAATGATTTCAAATAACTTTCCGGGACCTCCAAAAAGCAGATGAAATACTACCCAACCCGTAAAAGGTTACTTTGGCGAAATAATTTGTTACGCAAACGGCTGAAACCTAAGGACCATCGGCTGAAATTTAATTTCCGCATTGAGCAGGATTAACTTTACTCACACATGGAACGGCTGATAGAAATCCGTAAGATCATCCACATCGATATGGATGCTTTCTTTGCTTCGGTGGAGCAGTTTGACAACCCTGAGCTGAGAGGGAAACCAATTGCCGTAGGAGGCAGCAAAGAGCGTGGTGTCGTAGCAGCCGCCAGTTATGAAGCCCGAAAGTACGGCGTGCGATCTGCCATGCCTTCTGTGACGGCAGCTAAGCGATGTCCTGATCTGATCTTTGTGAAACCCAGATTTAGCAGATATTCAGAAGTATCCCGGCAGATCCGCGACATCTTTTTTGAATATACAGACCTCGTTGAACCGCTGAGCCTGGATGAGGCTTACCTGGATGTGACGGAAAACAAGATGGGTGTACAGTATGCAACCCAAATTGCCAGAGAGATCCGAAAAAAGATCTTTGACACAACGGGACTGACGGCTTCGGCGGGGATTTCATACAATAAGTTTCTGGCAAAGACAGCTTCTGACATCAACAAGCCCAACGGACAACATGTGATCCTTCCGGAAGATGCTGAGGAGTTTTTGAGAAAGTTTCCAATCCATAAGTTTTTCGGTATCGGGAAAGTCACAGCAGAAAAGATGAAGCAGGCTGGTATCTTCACCGGTGGGGATCTGAGAAAGAAATCGCTTGAGGATCTTACCCTTCGGTATGGTAAGTCCGGAGGGTACTACTACAATATCTGCAGAGGAATCGACAACAGGAAGGTGCAACCAGACAGGGAGCGAAAGTCCCTGAGTGTGGAACACACGTTTGATCGTGACCTAATGACCATGGATGAAGTTCATTCATCCTTAGACAGGTTAGCGGATGAATTGCTACGCAGGCTTCAGAAGCAGGACAAAACCGGAAAGACACTAACTGTAAAAGTGAAATATGGA
>JAHCMM010000245.1 GCA_019192515.1 Cyclobacteriaceae bacterium SS2 | reverse complement strand
TCATCAACTGGGATGGATATTCCAATACAGGGATCGAGGTACCAGCCGGAGTGTATTATTACTCGGCGGAAGTAGAGTTCGATGTGCTGGAACAGAGTCAACCAAAAGAAATATTTAGTGGATGGGTGCAATTGCTGAGGTAGATAACATAAACCATCCCATTATCCTGTTTGACGGAGTCTGTAATTTTTGTGCTGGGTCTGTCCGGTTTATTATTCAGCGTGACACAAAGGAGAATTTCAGATTCGCTTCACTTCAATCAGGTTTTTCAAAAGACCTAATCGGAGCAACCAATCTCACGATGGATACACTTCTACTTGTTGAAGGAGGGGTAATTTACAAGGAAAGTACTGCTGCATTACGAATAGCAAGACGACTCAGAGGTGGTTGGAAGTTGTTGTATGGTCTGATCGTTTTACCTAAGTTTATCAGAGACAGCATTTACCGATTGATTGCCAGGAATCGATACCGTTGGTTTGGCAAAAAGGATCAATGCATGGTTCCTTCGCCCGAACTTCAGGCTCGTTTTCTTGATTCCTTTTGATTGGTATAGATTTGCAACCCACAAACTACTATTAAGATGAAGGCATATATTTTCCCGGGACAGGGAGCACAATTTTCAGGAATGGGCAAGGATCTTTACGATTCAAGCGCCGAGGCAAAAAAGTATTTTGAGCAGGCCGATGATATACTCGGGTTTTCCATTTCCAAAATTATGTTTTCCGGTACGGATGAAGAACTCAAACAAACCAAAGTAACACAACCTGCCATCTTCATTCACAGTGTTGTTTCGGCACTGATCAATGATAGCTTTAAGCCGGACATGGTAGCCGGTCACTCTTTGGGTGAGTTTTCTGCTTTAGTTGCCAATGGGATTTTGAGCTTTGAGGATGGACTGAAATTGGTTTCGAAGAGAGCTTCGGCGATGCAAAAGGCATGTGAGCTTCAGGAGTCTACTATGGCTGCAGTTTTAGGGCTTCCGGATGAAAAGGTAGAGGAAATATGCAGTCTAGTTGATGATATTGTTGTTCCTGCCAATTATAACTGTCCCGGACAGCTGGTGATTTCAGGTTCATTGAAAGGAGTGGAAATCGCTTGTGAAAAGATGAAAGAGGCTGGTGCGAAGCGTGCGCTGATCCTTCCCGTAGGAGGAGCTTTTCATTCGCCGCTCATGGAACCTGCACGTGAGGAGCTGGCTACAGCGATCCAGGAAACTAAGTTCGGTTCGCCAACATGTGCTGTATACCAAAACGTAGATGCATCAGGGCATTCGGATATCAATGAAATTAAAAGCAACCTTGTTGCTCAACTTACCGCACCTGTGAAGTGGACACAGAGTGTACAGGCTATGATCGCCGATGGTGCTACAACATTTGTGGAATGCGGTCCCGGAAAGGTCCTTCAGGGATTGGTGAGGAAAATAAACGCAGAAGCGGAGACAATGAGTATATGAGAACCTCCAAAAGGGTAATTACACTGCTTGTGTTAACTTTTATGATAGTTCTAGGAGGTTGTCGTAAAGGACCATCTGCCACTTATGACAGCAGCAAGAAGATCAAAAGAGGTAAGCCATTACCTTGTCCTATCAAAGATTGCTGATGAAGAAGATCATTATCGCGATTGACGGACATTCAGCCTGTGGCAAAAGCAGCACGGCCAAAGTAGTAGCCAAAAAGCTGGGCTATATGTATATTGACAGTGGGGCAATGTATCGGGCCACAACCTATAATTTTTTGCAGGAGGGGGTGGATACAAAAAATCCAGGTCAGGTGGATCAAGCACTTGAAAACACGGATATTCAATTTAAAATCGATGGGTCAGGCAACTCTCAAGTCCTATTAAATGGTACATTTGCAGAGGAATTCATTCGGACCATGGAAGTGAACCAACATGTGAGTGAGGTAAGTGCTATCTCCAGTGTGCGCAGAGCTATGGTAAGCCAACAGCGACAGATTGGGACTGAAAAAGGTGTGGTTATGGATGGTAGGGACATTGGTTCGGTGGTGTTTCCAAAAGCTGAGCTGAAGATCTTTATGACAGCTTCACTGGAGGTGAGAGCGAAAAGAAGACAGAAGGAGCTACAGGAAAAAGGAGTTTTTGAGGAACTGTCTGATATTTCTTCAAATCTAAAAAGTCGTGATGAAGCGGATTCTACCAGGGCTGATAGCCCTTTGGTTCAGGCAGAAGATGCTATCGTGGTAGATACCACCCATTTGACTTTTAATGATCAGGTTGATAAAATTGTAAAACTGGCAGAACAGATCATATATGACCGTTGATATAGACCCGCACTCCGGATATTGTTTTGGTGTTGAGTTTGCCATCCAGATGGCAGAAGACGAAATGTTGGGAGGGAATAACCTCTATTGCCTGGGAGACATTGTGCACAATAGCATGGAAGTGGAGCGCCTCTACAAAAAAGGATTGAGGACGATCGATAGGGAAGAGCTGGCTCAGCTTAGAGATTGCAAAGTGTTGATCAGAGCCCATGGTGAACCTCCCGAGACCTACCAGATCGCCATGGAAAACAACATCGAGCTGATAGATGCCTCCTGCCCGGTGGTGCTGAAACTTCAAAACAGGGTGAAACACGCTTACGATAAGGCCAAAAAGGTCAATGGTCAGGTGGTGATATACGGCAAGGAAGGGCATGCTGAAGTTGTGGGACTAACTGGTCAGACAGACAATAACGCCATCATCATCATGACTGATGAGGACCTGGATAAGATCGATTATTCACGCCCGGTCATTTTATATAGTCAGACAACGAAAAGCACTCAGGGCTTCTACCACATGAAGGAGCAAATCGAACAGCGTATCATCGAGGCAAAAGGAGAATTGACATTAGAGCATTTTGATGCTAACGACAGCATCTGCCGTCAGGTATCCAATCGGGAGCCTAAAATGAGGGAATTTTCCAGTAAATACGATGTGGTGCTATTTGTGGCCGGGAAGAAAAGCTCAAACGGCAGAGCATTGTATAATGTATGCCTGGAAAATAATCCGAGAAGTTATTTTATTGAAAATCAGGAAGAGATCGATTTATCCTGGTTATCACCTGAAGATAAGATTGGCATTTGCGGTGCTACTTCTACTCCACATTGGCTGATGAAGCAGGTTGCAGACTACATTGAAGCTACCCAACTTAAGCAGGATTTGGTGGAGCAAAATTGATAAATCGTTGCCGACTGGAGAAGAAATATTTTTTTGTTCAAATCACATTTTTAACAGGTCATATAAATCTTGAAATTTTTGAAAATAGACTGCTTTTTTAAAGGTTTCATTTGAATCTTTTTTTTGTATTTTTGCATCGTTTTTATGATGACCGCAACGCTCACATATGTCCAAAACTATTAAGCTAAAAAAGGGATTCGATATCAATCTGGTAGGAAAACCTCAGGAAAAGATCATCGAGTCCAAGCAACCTGAAACCTACGCTTTAAAACCCACTGATTTTGTTGGTATTAGNAGGCCGAAACTGCTCGTAAAAGAGGGTGATAATGTAAAAGCCGGAACGCCAATACTTTTTGATAAGTTTACTGAGCAAATTAAATATTGTGCTCCGGTAAGCGGTGAAATCGTTGAAATTAAGCGTGGTGAAAAGAGAAAGCTGCTTGAAATTAAGATACTCGCAGACAAGAGTGTAGAGTATGTAAAGCACAAAAAATATTCAACTTCCGACATCTCTAAGCTCTCTAAGGAAGAAGCTTACGAGCAGATGAGTGTTGGGGGTGTCTGGCCAAACATCATCCAAAGACCATACGGTATCGTTGCAAATCCGGAGACTGAGCCAAAAGCAATTTTCATCTCTGCTTTCGATACTCATCCACTAGCGTCAAACATTGCATTTGCCTTGCAGGATCAGGGTGCTAACTTCCAGGCAGGACTTGACGTATTGAAAAAATTTACAAGTGGTAAGATCCACCTAAATATTAAAGGAGGAGATGAGGTAGCCCAAATCTTCTCTCAGGCCAAGGGCGTTGAACTGAATAAGTTTATGGGTCCGCATCCTGCCGGTAACGTAGGTACACAGATCCATCACCTTGATCCCATCAATAAAGGAGATATCGCGTGGACAATCAGTCCTTACGGAGTGACTCAGATCGGGAAACTGTTTACAGAAGGCATTTACGATGCATCTAAGATTGTGGCGCTGGCGGGTTCGCAGGTCAATAACCCTGCTTATGTCAAGACCTATTCCGGAGCATTGGCAAGCAGCCTTGTAGACGGAAACCTGAAGTCTGGAAATAACAGGATCATATCAGGAAATGTATTGACTGGTGAGGCAGTGGGTAAGGATGGATATCTTGGTTTCTATGATCATCAGGTGACTGTGATCCCGGAAGGGGATTATGAAGAGTTGCTGGGATGGATCCTCCCGAGCACTAATAAGGTGAGTTTCCACAAGGCTTTTGGTTTATTAGGCTTCCTGAATCCTAAGAAGGAATATGTGGTAGACACCAACACACATGGTGAGGAGCGTGCTTTTGTGATGAGCGGTGCATTTGAGAAAGTGATGCCGATGGATATTTATCCGACATTCCTTTTCAAAGCCATCATGGCTGAAGACTATGATGAGATGGAAGGTCTTGGTATTTACGAGTTGGTAGAAGAAGATGTAGCATTATGTGAATTCATTGATGTATCTAAGCATCCGCTACAAAAAATATTAAGGTCAGGTTTAAACTTACTTAAAGAGAGCTAATGAAATTCATCCAAAAGATATTTGATGATTTACATCCCAATTTTGAAAAGGGTGGTAAGTATGAGAAGTTTTATCCATTATACGAAGGGGTAAGGACATTGGCTTTTGCTCCATCTATTACTACAGATAGCAAAGGAGTACAGGTAAGGGACGCCATTGATACCAAGCGTATGATGATGACAGTGATCATCGCGATGATCCCCTGTCTGCTTTTTGGTATGTGGAATGTTGGGTATCAACATTACATAGCCACCGGCGTTGAGGCTACCTTCCTGGATATGATCTTACTTGGCGCTTTGAAGGTTGTACCAATAATTGTTGTTTCATATACAGTAGGTCTTGCGATTGAGTTTGCAATCTGTGTGATCAGGCAGCACCCCGTAAATGAGGGTTATCTGGTAACCGGGATGCTTATTCCACTTGTTTTGCCTGCTTCTATTCCATTGTGGCAGGTGGCAATCGCTACTGCTTTTGCAGTGATCATTGGTAAGGAAGCTTTTGGAGGTACAGGGATGAACATCCTCAATGTCGCCCTGACAGCTAGAGCGTTTTTATATTTTGCTTATCCTTCACAGATTTCTGGTGACGTCTGGACCTACTTTGGAGATCAGGCCCCTGTAGATGGGTTCAGTGGTGCTACAGTTTTGGCATATGGAGCATCTGCTGCTGCCAATGGCACTGATATGATGGCCGATATGGCTGGTCACTGGTATGACGGAATGTTCTCCTTCTGGAATATGTTCATTGGAACGATACCGGGTAGTATCGGAGAGACATCCACGCTGATGTGTCTGATTGGAGCTGCTGTTCTTATCATGACAGGCATTGGCAGCTGGAAGATCATCTTCAGTGTTTTTGCAGGTGGTTACGTAATGGGACTACTTTTCAACCTGATCGGTGGAAACTCATTCCTGGAAATGCCTGCACATTATCACCTGGTTTCAGGAGGATTGGCTTTCGGTGCTGTGTTTATGGCTTCAGACCCTGTCACAGCTGCACAAACGGAATTAGGGAAATGGATCTACGGATTCATGATTGGAGTGCTTACAGTATTGATTAGGGTAGTAAACCCGGCATACCCGGAAGGCATCATGCTGGCTATACTGTTTATGAATGTTTTTGCTCCTTTAATTGATTACTATATTGTAGAAGCTAACAAAAAAAGAAGACTGAGCCGTGCAACGATCTAATACATACATCATTATATTTTCAATCGTGCTTACCGTCATTCTGGGTGGTATGCTTTCGATTGCGTCTGTTGGGTTAAAGCCATTACAGGACAAGCAGGTAGAGCTGGATACCAAAAAGAAAATTTTGGGAGCGGTTACAGATATCTCTGCTATCGAGGATCCCAACGAGATTTTGGAGCTTTACAAGCAAAAAGTAGAGTCCATCGTTGTTGATTTCGAAGGAAATATCGTAGAAACAAACGAAAAGGGAGAGCCCATTGTAGCTGAAAAGGTAAGTGTCCAAAAGAATTATAGAATGAAGCCTGAGGACAGGGTCTATCCTGTATATAAGTTCAAGGCTGATGACGGAAGTATAGATGCCTATGTTTTCCCTATGTGGGGTAATGGACTTTGGGACTGGATCTCGGCATATATGGCGATCGACAAGGACTTGAATACCGTAAGAGGTATTGCATTTGACCACAAGGCTGAGACTCCCGGACTTGGAGAGCGGATCACCACAGAAGTGATTCAATCCAGGTATGTAGGTAAGGAGATTTTTAATGATTCCGGAGAGCTGGAGTCTATCACCATGGTAAAAGGAGAGAACAACACAGGATTGTCAATTCATCAAGTTGATGGAATGGCAGGTGCTACCATGACCGCCAAAGGAGTCAACGCGATGTTGGATCAATATCTTGGTTGTTATCAGCCATACATTAAGAAAGTAAAATCTGAGGGTAATAAAGTTGCGCTCACTCAATAATTAATTTTTTATGAGCACAGAAACCATAGAAAAATCAGAAGTTAAGGAGGTATCACAGCCAGCCGAAGCGATGTTGTCAAAGAGGAGAAGAAAGATCCTCAGCGACCCTTTGAATGAAGATAACCCGATTACCGTACAGGTATTGGGGATTTGTTCTGCTTTGGCGATCACGATCAAGATGGAGCCAACGATTGTAATGTCCATCGCGGTAGTATTTGTAATTGTATTCTCCAATCTTATCATCTCCCTGATCAGAAATCTTGTTCCTGGTCGGGTACGAATCATTGTTCAGCTTGCCGTTATCGCCACACTGGTTACATTGGTAAGTGAGATCCTGAAAGCTTATTATTTCGATATGTATAAGGTATTGGGAGCTTTTGTGGGACTGATTATTACCAACTGTATTGTAATGGGTAGGCTGGAAGCATTTGCCATGGCCAATAAGCCTTATGATTCTATCCTGGATGGACTGGGAAGTGGTTTTGGTTATGCCTGGATCATTTTGGTAGTTGCTTTCTTCAGAGAATTGTTTGGTTCAGGCTCTATCCTGAACTTCAAATTGGCAGAGATTGGATTGGATTTCCAAACCAATGGCCTCATGGTTGATTCCATCGGTGCCTTTATGGTATTGGGTATTCTGATCTGGATACAGCGAACAAAAACCGGTTACGTAGAACACTAAGCACTGACACATGGAAACCTTTAACATTATACTTCGAGCAATTTTCATTGACAACATGATCTTTGCCCTCTTTTTGGGGATGTGTTCCTTTCTGGCCGTTTCCAAATAGGTATCTACAGCAATAGGTCTGGGTGCTGCGGTGATTTTCGTTTTGACCATTACCGTTCCGATCAACTGGTTGTTGCAGGAATATGTCCTTAAAGAAGGTGTCCTGTCATGGCTAGGAGCTTCTTTTGCAAATGTTGACCTGACCTTTCTTCAGTTTATCATGTTCATCGCGGTAATTGCTTCGATGGTACAGCTGGTAGAGATGGTGATTGAGAAATTTTCTCCGGCACTATATGGTACTCTGGGTATTTTCCTGCCCCTGATTGCGGTAAACTGCTCAATCCTTGGAGGATCACTTTTCATGGTACAAAGAGATTATAACCTCATCGATGCCACAGCTTATGGGTTTGGTTCCGGAGTAGGTTGGTTC
>JAHCMM010000244.1 GCA_019192515.1 Cyclobacteriaceae bacterium SS2 | reverse complement strand
CATATCCTCCAGCCGGACATAGACCGGCTCTGATTCCGAAAGGACAACCTCCAGGCTCAGCGCTTCCCCCAGCGTCCCATCCTCCGCATCATACCAGCGAACCGATGCCGCATCCGCATGTTCCACCATAAGCTCCACCGGACTCAACGCACACAGTTCTGCTTCTCCCATGATCTCCACCTCCGGCAAAGCATGGACCGTCACCATCACAGAATCTTCATACACACAACCCGCTGCATCCTCCACCCGAAGTGAAAACTGATCACTCTCCGCAGCCGTCACCTCTAGTTCATGCCCTGTAGCCAACACCTCCAACGCTGTATTCCTCCACACATATTCCACCCCCACATCCTCCACCGCCAGGTTGATCACGTCACCCACACAATAAGACCGATCCTCTCCCAACTCAAATACCGGCAAGGGGTTCACCGTCACATCCAGGGTGTCCAACCCCACACAACCATCCAGGATCGCTTCTGCCCAAATGGTCATGGATGCCGTAGCCTCAAATGCATAGACCGGCTGATCTGTGGCCAACACCTGGTCACCCGTAGTGTACCAGTTCACTTCGTCCCAGTCGCCCTCTACAGTCAGCGTCAATTCCGTACCTGCACAAACGGTCGTATCCCGAAGCGCAAAAACAGGTCTCGGATCCACCGCCACCACCAGCGTATCGCTACTCACACACCCCGCCACGCTGTTCACCACCGCCACCAACGTATCCGTATGGCTATCGGGACCCGTCGCATGCGCATAAAACCATTGATCATGTATTAAAGCGTTCCCGGCCACATCAACCCAGTCCACCCGCCCAAAATCCGGATCCTGCAGCTGTAGCAGCACGGTTTCTCCCTCGCAGACCCTCACATCCGCCCCCAAATCCACCACCGGCAACGCCAGCACCTCCGTCACCAGGGTATCCCGGTTCACACAACCCTCCGCATTCTGCACCTCCACCACCAAGGTATCATCTGCCAGCACCTCCTGCAGTAGCGACGGCCCTTTATCCAGCAACCCTTCCCCAACAGCATACCAGCTCACGGCCTCAAAGCCATCTGCCAGCAGCTCCAGCACCGCCCCGTCACACAAGGCCGTATCCGCACCCAGGTCCGGCACAGGCAACGACAACGCCTCCACCCACAGCGTATCAAAACCCGAACAGCCATGCTCATCGATCCCTTCTGCAATCACCGCGTCATCTGCCTCCACCTCCAGCATCCATGATGCCTGGTCAGCAGCCTCCAGCCCGGCACTTTCCAAATACCAGTTCACCGTGGAATAGCCCTCCAAAGACAGCGACAACGGCGCACCCACACACAAAGCCGTATCACGCCCCAGGTCAACGACCACCGGGGCATACAGGTCCACCACCACGGTATCATACTGCGTGCAGCCACCCCCGAAAAACACTTCCGCCACCAGCGTATCTTTGTCAGCCTGCAGGTACTGCAGCGTCTCCTGGTCCGCCACGAGCAGCCCGGCCTCCGTATACCAGTTCACCTGCTCAAAACCCGAGAGTGTAAGCGTGGTTGCGTCGCCCGAGCAAACCGAAAAGTCCGGCCCCAGGTCCAGCGCTGCCGGACCCGTCACATCCACCACTACCGAGTCATACAGCACACAGCCCAGCCCCTGACGGGTCACCTCGGCCACCAACGTATCTTTCAACAGCACCAGGTGCTCGTAGGAGTGCACATCCCCAGCCAATAGCCGGTCCTCCACCACGGAATACCAGTTCACAACGTCCCCGGCCTCACCCGCCTGCAGGGTAAGCGTGGCGCCATGGCAAACCGCCGTATCCGCCCCCACCACCAGGGGATCACACACCACAAACTCCGCCTCTCCGGCAAACGCCGACCCCTCGAACGCATGGTCAAGGGCCTGCACACTCCAGTAATAGCGGCCTTCGGACAGGTCATGGATCGTAAACGTGGTCCTGTACCCGGCATTCCCAGTCCGGGGGATCCGGCGGTAGCCCGTCGCCACGTCCGCCAGGGGTGAAAGCACAAGGTCTGCCCCGCCGGGAGACCCGCTGATATACACATTATAGGTCAGGGAAAGGGGGTGCGTCAGGTCATCCGTGGCAGCGGCCCAGCTCAGGGTCACCGTCCCGTCCACCACCTCCGCAGCCAATCCCCCCGGAGCCAAAGGTGCCCCATTGGTCACAGCCAGGTGCCGGTCCGAAGCATAGAGCCCCGCATACAGTCCACCTACCTGCTGACCCGTCTGAAACACATCAGGGCTCCCGTCCCGGTTAAAATCCACCACCACAACAGCCCCACTGTGGAGCGGCTCCAGCGAATGGGCAGCAGCCGTGAGCGCATACCCGCCACCGGGCCCGGCATTGGTCAGGTACCGGGTCAGCGCATCGTTATCCGTGTCCAGCCCCATGAGCACCCCGTCCGTAAGCCCGTCCAGGTTCAGGTCGGCCAGGGCTAGCGAAGCACTGCTCACAGCATCCAGCACCATGCCGGACCGTGCAAAACCATTCACCTGGTTGTTGAGGTACGCATGCGTAGCCTTCACCAGCGCATCCGTCATCCCCGCCAGCACCAGGTCCGCAAAGCCATCTTCATTGAGGTCCGCCACCGCCGCAGCACTCAGCGCATACCCATCCGGCCCCTCGGCATACCCTTCCGCAGCCAGCGCCCCGCTCACAGTGTAGAGGTGGGTCCCCGGACGGCCCAGGGCATCATAGCCCGTCACCAGCAGCTCGGGCAGCCCGTCGTTGTTGGCATCCAGCGCCGCCAGGTTGCCATAGGCTTGCGGCACCAGCTCCGGCCACACCGGCACATACGTCGCACCCTCCGCGGCATACACCAGCAGGGCTTCCTCACCGGCAGCATCCACGCCCGACACCACCACCTCCGGCCGGCCATCCCGATCCAGGTCTGCCCACAACACATCCCCATGGGTCACCCCCTCCAGCGCAAACGCCATAGCAGTAAAGGANGTGCCGAGGTTGTTGCGATATACCCGGACCACCTGCTCATCGCCAGNGGTCTTGCCTGAAACAAGCAGGTCTATGAATCCATCCTGATCAAAATCGTCAAGGTCAAATTTTACCTGCGAAAGCTGTGCGATCTCCAGCACATGGAAGGAGCTGTCGCCATTGTTTGCATAATAGACCAGCGAAGAAGTGCCCAGGTAATCCGTACCGGAAAGGATAAGGTCGGGCCATCCATCATTGTTCATATCTGCCCATGCAGCCTGGGCATCGTTTACTGGTGTTATCGAGGTGGCTATAGGAGTGAATGTCTGTGCCTGGATAGATATGTAAGGAGAGAGAAATAATACTGCAAAAGCAAAAGTTATATAAAACAGCCTCTTGATTAGACATACTTCATCCAAATATGCTTTTGATATTTGATATGTAAAGTTCAGACAAAAATGAGCCCTGTCAGTCAAAGGTTTGTCTGCTGTAATCGGGAATTCCATGCCATTCAACCACACATCCTCAGAAGGCGGCTGCTTTTGAAGGGCCTTGAAAGATCCACGCCAGGTGTCAAAGATGCTGAACACACTCATCTGACTAACAAGATCCTTTTTTGTTGAACATTGTTACCTGCTTGAACTACAAGGAAATAAACACCAGATGGTACTCCAGAAAGATCCCACCGAAGTAAATAATCCAGTTTACCAGAAAGATCTTCTTTAAATAATTCGTACCTGCTCATGTCCAACAACCTGACAGAAATACCATCTTTTGTTTGCGCATTTACAATCACCTCCACGTTTCCCTGAGATGGATTTGGAAAAACTGAAGTATAGATGGCACCGACCTCCGCAACTCTGGCACTAATGGATTCCCCCGTACCGGCTTCTATCTCTATTGTTTTGAAAAGCTCTGCAATACAACTCTGGTAGTGTGCCACCAATCCCAGCTCATATACACCTGTCTCAGTAAAGACCACTTCAATAAATTGATCATCCATTGAGGTCACAATGATATTTTCAGATTCCGGTATGACCCATTCTACTTCATCCGGAACAGGGAGCGAAAGGTCCACAAAAATCAATGGCTCATTTACCACGGCTTCACTAATCCTAATAAAATCGGCATTTAGAATGCTCTCTGACCATTCTATAGAAAAAGATTGAGATACCTCACAACCATCCTTATTTTGAACGCTTAAAGTGTATTCTCCCGGTAGGGAGGCTTCAATACGATGGCTTCCCGAGGAAAATCCTGATGGGCCTTGCCATGAGTATTTATCCCAATCACCTTCTGGGCTTATAAACACTGATCCTCCTTCACAAAGCATCACGAGTTCTTCAATTCCCTTTATAGAAAGTGGCTCTGGATTTGTCAATTGAAAGGAAGATGCAATTACACAGCCGTTATTATCAGTAACTGTTAGTTCATATTCACCATAAGGTATATCTTCAATTATTGAAGTTGTTTGACCTGAGCCCCAGGAATAGGAGTAAGGTTGTGTTCCTCCAATTACTTCTATACTAATCAACCCGGAACTTTCATCAAAACAAATTGGGTCCAGAGCACGAGTATTAACTAAACTCAATGGCAGAGGAGCCTCCAGTGTAAATGTCTTAGTGTAGTCACATCCTTTTTCATCAAGGATGGTCAGTTGGTAGTCCCCTTCGTATAATTCATCAATGAAGGAAGCATTAGACAAATTATCCCAGGAATATTGATAGCCGGAGTTCCCTCCTGCCGCTAAAACTTCAATTTGTCCATCACTCCCGCCATCACACGACGGGTCAATAATGTTTTCATATTTGAGAAAAAGAGATTGGGGTTGACTGATTGTATAGGTAGCTGCTGCACTACACCCATTTTCATCAGAAATGCTAATGTTGTAGGTGCCAGGAGCCAAATCCTTAAGTGACGTTGTGTTATCTCCTGTATTCCATTCATAAGAATAATTTCCAGTCCCCCCGGATGCAGAGATTTCAAGGGAACCATCACTTTGTCCACGGCAGTTTACATCATTTTTTGAAATAAGCTCGATGGACATTGGATCAGGAGATCTGATTTCCACAGATCCTTCCACAACGCAGCCCAATCTGTCAATAACCTGGTAATCATAAACGCCATTGCACAGTCGATCTCGATGAGGTGATTTTTGTCCTGATCCCCATTCAATGTAGTAGGGTGCAAGTCCTCCGGAAATTGACAAATCAATGGTCCCCTGGCAAAGACCATAGCATTGATTATCTGTTTTGGAAACGTCAACAGATAATGGATCACGAGCAGGAAGTTCTATTTCTCCGGAAATCTGACATGAATTTGATGAGGTAATGGTAAAATGATAGGTGCCAGATGAAAGGTTTTTCCTGAAAATGCCCATACCACCATCATCCCATTGAACAAGTGGAGAAACAGCGTTTTCCAATACCAACTCGATACTCCCTTCAGTGCTTCCTCTACATGAGGGAATACCCAAAATAGTGTCCGAAACTAAAATGGTGGGAATGTCAGAGAGCTCAATTTCCTCAGTAACACTACAATTCAGCTGGTTATCCGTAAGTGTTACCTCATAAAAGCCTGCTGAAATATTTACTAATCCTGATTCGGTGCTGCCATCACCCCAGGCATAAGAATAGCTGCCGCTTCCTCCTAAGCCCCGAATACCAATTTTCCCGTTAGAACCTCCCGGACAGGTTGGTTTTGTCAATCGAATTACCTCAATTGCTAATGGTTCAAATGCAGAAATATTCACCTCACCATCAAGAAGACAAACCTCATTTCTCTTATCGATCACCTGAAACGAATAAATACCTGGGCACAATTCTCTTCTCTCATGACCAATGAAATCATCTTCCCATCTAACCTCATTTGACCCTGAACCACCTTCAACATCTATGATAGCTGAACCATCGCAACCCCCACTACAAGTGACTTTGGTAGTAGCAATGGATGAAATGCTCAAACTGGTTTCAGCCTCCATGAAAAATTCAACAGAGTCCTTTTTACCCAGCTCATCCAATACTATTATTTTATGGATTCCATATGATAAATTGGAAAGGTTTCCACTGGGAACAATAACTCCATCAAGCATGTATTGATAGGGTGGTAATCCGCCAGTTGCGATTACCTGAGCAATTCCATCGCCTGATGTCTCACAGGTAACAGGTTGAATGATGGGAACTCCTGCAATAACTACATCTTCCGTGTCATCATCACAATCGGGGGATGAAAAAGAAATGGTATCTGAGACACATAGTGGATTTGTGTCATCAATAACTACCAGGTTATAAATCTTTCCATTGGATAATCCTGAGTATGTACCGGAAGATGAATTGTATGAACTGTCAGCGATTAAAAATCTTGGTTCTACAACATTTGAGGCTTTCAATATTACCATTCCATTTGACCCATCTGAACATGTTGGAGCCTGAATGAAAACAGTATCGATGCTAATTTTAGACTTCTGTATGGTGAATGAAATTTCATCCTGACAATTGAATACTGACTGGCCAATTTTGAGGTTATGATTTCCAATTGATAGTTCATTGATTACTATTGATGAGCCCAGTGCAGGGTTCCATCCTTCGTCATTCAAATTGTAATAGGTAGTTGAATCGGTCCATCCCCCGGTAAAATTGACTTTTGCTCTGCCATCATTTACTTCTCCGCAAGAAGTTGGGTAGGTTTTAATATTTGCGATAGAAAGCGGAATATTTGGACTTATGATTGCGATGTCTTCCTGCTCTCGACAAACAAGCGAATCCTGATCATAGGACATTTTCAGAGTGTACACTCCCCTGGATAGGTTGGTTAGAGAATTTCCTTTAGACAATGGATTTGATCCAAAAAACCAATCCAAACCCAATCGATCCTCCTCATATTCAAAAGGGCTACTTTCATAATAAGTTTCAACATCCACTTCAATCGCGCCATCATCTCCTCCAACGCATGAGATGTTTTGTACATGCTCATTCACATCAATATCCAAACCTTGAGGCAAATGGATATCCAAAGCCGCCAGACAAGTTGGTTGGTCAGACTTAAAGTTTGCATCACGAACGTAAACCGTGTAATTACCAGCCGATAGATCAGAAAAATTAAACTTTGAATTATCAGATATATTGGAGGGCACAAAAGATAGATTATCCAGTGAAAATTCATAGGGCGGAATACCCCCTTGAGCAGAAATCACAAACCAGCCATTTTCGCCATTGTAACAGGATGGAGCTTTAACTTCGGCACTAAGTCTAATTGGCTCCGGTGCAATCAAAGCCAGATTCCCGATATACTGATCTACCAAATCCACACATTCATAGAAATCCTCCACCCAGATTTCATAATTTTTAATCACAAAATCCGGATCCTTTGTGTCCCACAGATTATCGAACGTTATAAAATGGTTTTCCTCTATCGGGTCAACTTCCGCAACAAATTCAATAACCTCATCCCCATAATGCCCACCTGAAATGAAATAACTCAGCTTATTCCCATCTTTGAGTCTGAAATTTGTTGTTTGAACTGTGATAGATCCATCCGTTCCATGGTGGCAGGATGGTGGATTGGTTGAAGTATGCGAAATGGTTAAGGGGTTTGGATTATCAGGAACAATAATCGTTTTACTTGTGGTGCATTCATTGTTGTCTTTTACAAAGACCTCATATTCGCCAGATTCTAAACCTGGAAATAGATTTTCCTCCTGCCAGGAAATACCATCCAGGCTGTATTGATATGAGGGAACACCTCCGAAAACATCAATAGAGATGGATCCATCTTTACCACCAATGCAATTTGGGTGAATCGCTGTTGTCGTAAAACTTAGTGTTTCATCCGGTTCAGTCAGGTCGAGTTCAAACTCATCAGAATAACAATCAAGATTATCGAGCATTTTTACACTATAGCTACCGGCCAAGAATTCCTTTTCAATCGTTCCATCAGTATCAAATAATCCAACTATTTCCCCATTGATTTGAAGTCTATATCCGTTGGTCTCATCTCCTCCCGAACCTGTAAACCAGATGGTGGCAGATTCTCCAGTGCATGGTATTTCATACTCCCCAACTACATCGGATATTATTGAGTACTCCAACAGCAGTTTTGTTGGTGGTTCCAGGTTGACAACCTGTTCAAATTGGCAGCCCAGGTAATCCGTGACAACTATGGAATATGATGTCTGGGGCGATTCGGCTGTCAAACCAGAGAAGGTCCAAATACCATCAGGATCATCTGTTACTCCCATTTCTCCATTAATTGCAAAATCATATGGGGGTAATCCACCACTTATGCTGACTTTTATCTCTCCATTATTCTCTCCAACACACTTAATATGCTTTCCATGTGAATAGGTTGTGGGAACAAAATCCCCTTCCATCAAATCTGGTTCCTGAAGCTCGAATTGTCTACTAGCAGGACATCCATTATCGTCTACGACATGGAATGTATAATTTCCGGGGCCTAAGTTGGTAAACGGCACGGATGTGCTTTCCAACTCAAGCTTGGTTGTAAGTACCCCGGTCCCTCCTCGATAATCAGTTTCGAGTTTGGGAACAAAATTCACTGTTTCACCATGGCATCTGATCATTAGATTCCCATCTTGATCTAGTTTCACCTGATTCGTATCGAAGTGGGTATCTTTAATCTCAAAAATTTCTATTTCGGAAGCAGGGTTGATCTTTATGATATCTTCTTCAAATGATTGCTCACAATCGTTGGCATCTTTCACTACGGGGTAATATTCTCCCGGACCTAAATTTTCAAAGAAGAACTCTGATCTTTCACCTTCCGTAGTTGGAGGAAAGATTTTATTGTTTTCATCGTACAGCGAAACCAGATAGTCTTTATCAGAAGATGGGATAGGTGTTCCTCCGGAAACTCCAATAATTATTTTTGCATCATTCCTTTCGGGACAGGAAATCTGTTTTAGAATTTCAACCTGATTAAGGGAAATTTCTTTCGCTCCATTCTCAACCAATACAGAAAATTCTCTCGTGAAGGAAATGTCACAAGAATCTTTTACTTCAAGTGTGTGTTTTCCTTTAGTTAAACCTGACAACTGATAGGTACTATTACCGTGATATTCGTATCCAATCGAGGATCCATCAAGGAAGAACTTATAATCTGTAGTACCTCCTTTAACTTTTATATTTACCATGGTCACATCATTTGGACAGTTTATTGAAACATCTTTTATTGAATCAATGGTCACATCAGGACGTGGAAGTATATGAAAACTGCTATCAAATAGATTTTGATGGCTACAATTATCATCTAATGTTAAATGATATCCCCCTGGAGGAACTGGCTCATAATGCTGCATTTTAGAACCGGGGAAATCAAGGTTAGTTATCAGTCCTGTTTGGATGTATCCTGTTGTGGTTTCCTCCAACCTATAAGAGACCCTAAGTGTATCACTTACATCATCTCTGCTGGATAGGGAAACGATCATGGCTCCATATTCATGATTAGAACATGCTTGCCCCCAATGTGCATGATTAACATCTTTAAAACGGGGGGTCTCAAGTTGAATTTCGTTACTACTATAAGAGCATCCATCAACTATGGCGACCGCTGTATATAGCCCATGTGTTAACTCATCAAAAAAATTTGAACTCTGAGTAGGGCCCCACTCATGACCCTGATAGTTAATTTGGTATTGAACTGGGCTTAGCCCAGTATAATTTGTAACAACAGTAAATGATCCATCATTACAAGTAGGATGTACTATATTTTCAATTGTGGTCTCATAGTTTGGTAATTCAACATTAGGAACATCAAAAGTCCACTGTGTACGACAGTCATCATGAATGGTTATTGAAAAAGCTTCCGAAGATCGCCCCTCCAATTCAAATGTGGATTCAAAATCATGAATTGGTCCCTCCTCAATCTTATATGTATACGGGGGAGAACCTCCAGATATTTCGATCTCAAGATTTCTATCGCTTCCTCCATAACATGAGGGACCAACATCAGAAAGAATTGTACGAACCAAGGGTTTTGGCTCCGGAATCTCCACAACAAAATATTGGTTGTCGCAATAAACCTGGTCTCCGACTTTAGTTTCTATTCGCATGGCATAGAGACCCGGCTTAAAGACCAATTCGTTAGGGCCATCAAATTTGCTAGGATCAATATCTACAAGATTGTTATCACCTGTCTCAAACTCATGCGGATAGCTTCCAATAAACCCTCGATCCAAATCACTCAGGTCGTGTGAGCCATCGCACCAAACATTTGGATCACCACAATCAATATCACTTACCCAATCATCAATTATAGATCCGTTACTTATATTTCTAAGCTGAGCCATTGTAAAGACAAATTGAGTATTGGGATAAATCTTTTCAAATTCCACGACAATCTCACCATCATTTCCTCCGGGGCAATCAGGAGGGAGAGGTTTTACATCTGTTACAAGTGGAGGACGTGGGATTAACTGGATCCCGTTCCATGTCTCCCTTATCTCAGGTGAAGAAGAACAAGTACTTACACTAACATGAAAGTTATATGAGCCAAAGATTTCGTCCGGAGGATCCAATCCAAAAACACCTCTGATATTAGATTCACTAAATTCAAATTTGAAATCAAGTTCCGGATAAGAATTCCCCATATAGATTTCTTGAACCAGTTTACTATTGAACCCTTTTGATATATAAAATCTATACAAGTTTCCTTCAAAGCCCTTGTTCTTAATACTGAAATCCAAAACATCGTCCAAACACACATACTCTGGAATAATTGGCTTATCATAAAATTCCTTCGGATTTACTTGAATCGACCATTCTATACCAAAATGTTCATTCTCATATGACCCATCATCACAATAATTATTAAAATCACCTGATAAATGACTTAAGGAAATAAATTCATGTTGAGGAACCCAGGATTCATCTTCAACATGCAACATGTATGAAACTTTAATTTCAGCAGGTTTAACCATAGCTGGACTGGTAATTACATTCTGATTGAAGTCTAATACCTCTATCTTAGACATGAGTACTGGTCCTTTTGTGAACCAGTTTGTTATTTCCCATTCCCAATCATCTTCCCATGGATCTTGTCCCACAATTGACCCATTCAACCCCATCACCCCTACCAAAACCAATAACCATTTCAACGAACTCGGAAATCCAATATGTCCACCAAACCACCTCATAACTCAATCAGGATTTTCTTTGAAAAACCGGACTTTCTGCCGTCTTTGAAGGTTGCCAAAAGCTGATATTCGATGAACTCATCAGAAGGGTCAAACTTGTCTTTTAATACATAAGTGGAACCCTCCACTACCTTGAATAGCGATAAGCTTTCACCATTCTTGCTCTTATAAATCTGAAATGAGGAAACAGCCTTATTTGAAGCCTCCCAGCTAAGATTTACAGCTTTATTCTCAGCATCAACGAATGAGAATACACCTGTAAAAATTTGTTGAGGAATATCTAAAGCTTTGGCTGTTATTGGTTCTGCAGGCCTGGACTCCAACCGATCGTCATCTACTGCTATAAAAGTGTACCCATAGGTAAGACGTCCATCAACTTTTGCATCAAGGAATTCATTAATCGAGTCAGCAAGATCAAAGCGTTCAATAAATGTCCAGTCCTCCTCAGCTTCACTTCTTCTGTACAGATAATAGCTGATCACATCCTTACTTGGGCTGCCTTTCCAGGATAAATGAATACCCAAAGAGTCAGCCTTCATATTTGTAAAAACCGGAGGTAATGGAGGAATTCGATCGGGCTTTTTAAGTTCAAGAGTTTCTGATGGCTCTGATGGATTAAACCTGGAATCCAAAGCACGCACCTGATAGTAAATTTTTTCAGTTAGCGTCTCCAAATTGATAGTGTCCGTAAAATGAGGCTGAGTGATTATTGGTCCTGGCACCTGGATAAATTCCGCATCCGAATGATTGGATACGTATAACTTATATCCGTATAGGTCATTCTCCGTATTATTATCCCATGATAAATGAATAAGTCCTGTTGTATCAATCACCCCTTTAAAATTGACAGGTGGAGCAGGTGGAATGCTGTCATCCAGCTGATGAAAGAAAGGGAAAGAGTTTACACTTNGCCCGTATCTATCAGTGGCTCGGATGATATAGTAGTTTGATGATTGAGGGAGAGTGTCTATCGCTGTTCTTTGGCTTCTTGCGATATCTCGGAGAACGACCTCATTCATTTTATTTGACTGATTCTGTCGCAGTAAATCAAATGATCTAACCAAATATCCCGAACTCTCAGGAACAGTCCATTCTATCCTCGCACCGTCCGATGTCTCAAAAACTCTGTCAATTGATGGGATTCCCTGGAAATCCGGTTTCCCTGCTCCGGATACTGCAACAGAAGGAGGACCCTTCTCACCAAAATGATCTATTCCAACTACCCGGTACTCGTATTTCAGTCCATTTCCGGCAAGACTGTCATAAACAAAAATGCGCGGGGTCTCAGTACTTGTTGCCTGCACAATGGGGACATTGGATATGGATTGAAAAGGCCCACCACTTTCCGATTTTTCGACCCAGTAGCCACCATAATACCCATTCCAGATGCTTCCCCAGCTAAGCTCTACCATTTGATCCCCAAACTCTACATTAACATCATTGACAACTGGCAATTCAATTTCATCCTCAAGCCCTATCAGTAATGTGGCTGTATCAGTTCGAAGCAGGTCAGAAGGAATATTAGGATACAGCCTATACAAATATTGAAAATCATTGTATACCTCCTCATCACGATAAAACAAGCCGCTTAATTGAGCAGCCTCCCCAGACATATCTGAGGCAAACAAGGCAAATGAAAACCTGTTTTCAATCTCTCTTGCCTGATTGATGGCTTTTACCATTTCTGAGCTAAAGGTTTCAGTCACGCTAAATCCCTCACCATAAATAGACTGTGCAGCAACAGCCACATAGTCGTTTTTATCCGCCGCATCCTCCCATGAAGCCAATGGTGCAGGTTTGAGAACACCCAATACGTCAAGCTTTTTATTACGGAGAATTTTCCCGTTCTCCATCAGCGTCACCCGCTCCAGTGTATACCCATATGAATTGGCATATTGCCAAACAACAGGGGTTGTGGGAGCCCATCTCAATAGAATCTCTGTTCCATTAGATTTTCCCTTTAGCTGTACACCATGATCTGGCTCCTGAGCCATCAAGCCAATGCAGGCTAAAATCAGTAAAATTGATATGTAGCACTTTCTTATCATCAGTTGATAGGGTTAAATATGCTATGACGATATGTACTCACAGGCCTTTCCTGTCCGGGAATAAAGTAGTTGACATCCACCACATAATGGCCTTTTTCAATAACCGGGAACCGGCTTTCTGCCAATCGTGTAAGAATGGAATTATTTGAACCGGTTTGATACAGGTAATTCGCTGCCTGATTTCGGAGGTTAGTAAAATCTTTGGACATAAAATAGGCCAGCTGGTACTCCATAATCCCTTCACCTGCTTCTAATATCATTGGATCACTTCCTCCATCCAAAAGCTGTGGGTCTTTGGAAAATTGAATTAGTTGAATAGCGCGTATTGGCACCAAACCATAATGTGAAACATCACGAACCGAAGGAGAAATTGTAATGTTTCCGGGTAGTGGATAATTTTCATAGATTAATGGATTGACCTTATTATAAAACCAGGTATTTCGAGTGAGGTCAGCTTGCATTCTGATCATTGGTACTCCACCCTCGATACCATAGATTTCTCCGCGCGAAAAAGGTTCCGGACCGCTGAAGTTAGAGCCGACCAGGTGAACACCCGTAGTTACCGGAAACCTCCACCCGGATGAAAGTTGGATACTACGCATTTTTTCCTCGAAGGTGCCATACTCGCTTGTCCTGAAAGTTGATTCAAACAAAACCTGTTCTTCATATTGCTTGATTGATCCTGTTGCTTCCCTGGTGGTGATGCTGGCATCCACTTTTTCTACACGTTGCTCCGCTAGCACTACATTCCCTTCGATGTTAGTTTGTAGCTTGGGCACCTTCACAAGACTTAAATGATAGATGGTGCCATTCTGTAGTTCAGGAAAAGTGAAGTTGACTTGCCTTTGACCCGCATCATAGGACATCGATGTTTCTCTTGATCCACCACTTGAAGTAAATCTTACCAGCGGCACAAATTCATTATCTTCTTCAAACAGATACTCCTGCCCCTGAATAAGCTTTATATACCCACGAGGATAAACTTGCTTATAGAGGTTGAGCATGTTTTTAGTCGGATAGCTGTAGGCTACATTATTCGGTGAAATATTGTTAGGAGCTTCCCCGGTTGTGAATGCTATGACTTGGCTTTCGATCAGGTCTTCTCCATTGGCTGTAGCCCGCTGCCACCTTCCACTCTTCTTCTCCATGAAGGATGTGATTACAGTCAATGTCAGCTGGGATTCCGGTGGCAAAATCTCGGTTGTCTTCAAGACTGCTACTGTGTGATCATTGTTCCATTGGATTGAAGCGGGGATACTACCATTTGGCCCTATCAATTCAAGTCGGTCCAGCGATATTTTAAAATCCACCTTCCGGTTACTCATATCCACCAGCTGGTATTCCTTCTCCAGCTCATAGTTGAACACCGCCTGGGGAGCCGTGAACACATCCACCTCGCCAAGCCCATCCTGGGGGGTGAGCTGCGCGATCACATTCACACCTTCCAGGGCAGAGCCTTCCTGCTGGATCTCGCACTCCTCCCCA